>NZ_JAFMFX010000003.1:0-63182 GCF_017855895.1 Vulcanococcus sp. CPBay_Sum15L08_68
GCCTCGCGGCCGAGGTCTTCCTTGCGCTTGCCGTCGGCCTTGAGCTGCTTCTCCAGGATCGTCTGCACGGCGATCGAGGCGTGGTCGGTGCCGGGCAGGCAGAGCACGTTTTTGCCCTGCAGCCGCTGGAAGCGGACGATCGTGTCGATCAGGGCCGTGTTGAAGGCGTGGCCCATGTGCAGGCTGCCGGTCACATTCGGCGGTGGAATCACCACCGAAAACGGCTCACCGGGGGCCTTGGGATCCGGGTGAAACGCGCCTTGGGTTTCCCAGGCCTGCTGCCACCGCGCCTCGGTGCCTACCGGGTCATAGGTCTTCGGCAGGGCGTCGGTCACGTCAACAGATCAGGCGATCGCCCCATGCTCGCAAAGGGCCGCCGGGGCCTCAGCCCGCCGCCAGGCGCTTGAGATAGGCCTCCCGGCTGCCGGCATTGATCCAGCCGGTGGCGATGGTCTTGCTCGCGCTCTGATTGACCCGGCCCCGGTGGATGTGGGAAGGCCCGGCCGGGAAGATCACGAGCTTGCCCCGCTGGGCCTCCTCGTGGTGCTCCTGCCAATGGAACTCCGTGCCGGCCTCCTCAACGCTGTTGCAATAGAGGATCCAGGCCAGAACGCGATGCACCGGTTCGGTGGCCTCATCGCTGATGGTCCAATCGCAGTGCCAGCGCTTGAAGCCCTCACCGGGGGCATAGCGCTGCAGGTTGAAGATCGGGTTCACGAAGAGCTCCTGATCCGGGCAGCAGTCCCGGAAGAGGGGACGCTCCTGCAGGTAGCGCTCCAGGCCGGCCGTCACCCCCCGCAGGATCACCTCCGCGAGCGCAAAGGCCTCGGGGTCGGAGCGATCGATCGCCACCAGGCTGATGTCAGTCGAAACCTTGGCGGGCTCAGCCCCATCGGGCCCAAACGCCACACCGGGACGCTGCAGGTCCTCGCGCCGCTCAAAGAAGGCCATCACCCCATCGGAGAGGGCCTCAAAGCCGGGGTTGCTGTAGCGCGCAATCAGCTCCATCAAGCCTGCTCCAGCCAGGGAATGGCCACAAGGGCGTCCAGACGCTGCCACCGTTCCTGATCAGCGGGCAAGCGCTCCGTCAGCCCAACGCGCTCCAGGGCGCGGGTGATGCGCCCTGGCTCCAGCACCTCATCGGCGGGGCCCTGGGGCAGCACCAGCACCTGCTGCTCCGCGGGATCGGCCATCAGTTGCAGCTCCAGATCCCCCAGCTCCCGCTCAAAGAACACCCGCCGCATCCGTCCGGTCTGAACCGCACCGAGGGCCTCAGCGAAGGTCTTCAGACCCTCCTCATCGCCGCTGCAGCCGCAGTTCAGGGCCATCCAGATCAGCAATTTCGCCCAGCTCTCACTGCTCCAGAGGGGCTGGAAGCTCTCTCGGTTTTGGCGCACCAACTCCGCCAGGGCGAAATCCACCAAGGTCGCCTGCAGGGCCAGTGGGTCAGGAGATGCAGTTGTCATGACATCCATCCTCCCCATCGGTGTGCAGACTGCGGTCAAGTGAACGCCGAGCCATGGCCCTCGACTTCAACGACGCCGATCTGGAGTTTGCCGATCTGGTCTACGCCTACCAGAGCTGGGTAATGGCGGTGATCAATGACGAGAAGCTCGGCGGCGAGAAGCTTCTGAGCGACGAGATCACCGATGACGCCCTGAGCGCCATGCGCTTCCTGCCCGGCGAGGTGACCGCTGCGATCGAGACCAGCCTGGCCCGCGTCTACGACGTGGATCCCGACGAACTCGCCTCCCTGCTCTTCCCCGAAGACTGAGCCGCGGGGCCATGGCCTCGGACTACGTCCTGGGGACCCACCAGAGCGAACTGGAACGCCTGCGCTTTCAGCACGAGCTCTGGTCTCCCATCAGCCAAGCCGCCTGGGCTCGGGCCGGCATCCACAGCGGGCAGCACCTGCTCGACCTCGGAGCCGGTCCAGGTTTTGCTGCAGCCGATCTCGCTGCCCTCGTCGGACCCAGCGGCCGTGTCCTGGGCCTGGAGCTCAGCGCTGACTACGTCGCCGAGGCCCAAGCCCTGGCGCGCCGAAGCGGCATCGATCAGCTGGAGGTCCGCCAACACGATCTGCTGAAGGATCCCTGGCCCCAAGAGCAGTTCGATCTCGCCTGGTGCCGCTGGCTGGCGATGTTCCTGCCGGACCTGGAACCGCTCCTGGCGGGCCTGGGGCAATGCATCCGCCCCGGCGGCCAGGTGCTGTTCCACGAGTACGTCCACTGGGACACCTTCGCCCTGCACCCCGGGGCCGAAGCGATTGCTCGCTTTGGCCAGGCCTGCCAGCGGAGTTTCCGCGCGGCCGGCGGTGATCCGGATGTGAACCGCAGGCTGCCGTCGCTGCTGACGGCGCGGGGCTGGAGCATCGAAGAGCTGCGCCCACTGCCCGTGCTCGGTCCCCAAGGTTCGATGGCGGCGCAGTGGCTGGAGCGCTTTGTTGCGGTCTACGGGCTGCAGCTGCAGCGCCTCGGGCTCTGGAGCGCTGCGGACCAAACCGCAGCACTCGGGCAGATCCAGGCGGCCGCCTCGGATCCCGGCAGTTTCTGGGTCGGACCCACGGTGCTGGAGCTGCGGGCGAGACGATTGGGGCCGTAGTGCCCCGCCCCGCCGTGCCCTGGACCGCCGCTGAGATTCCCGATCAACGGGGGCGGACCGCCCTGATCACCGGGGCCAACAGCGGCCTGGGACTGGAGAGCGCCCGGGCCCTCGCCGCCAAGGGGGCCCGCGTGCTGCTGGCCTGCCGCAGCCTGGAGAAAGCCAACGCCGCCGCCGCGGCCCTGCGCTCGGACACCGGCGGAGAGCTGATCCCGCTGGAACTGGACCTGGCGGACCTGGAGAGCGTGCGGCGGGCCGCCGCCCAGGTGGAGCAGCTGGACCTGCTGCTGAATAACGCCGGAGTGATGGCGCCGCCCCGGACCCTGAGCCGCCAGGGCTTCGAGCTGCAATTCGCGGTCAACCACCTGGGCCACGTCGCCTTGACCCAGGCCCTGCTGCCCCTGCTGAAGCAAAGCCCCAGTGGACGGGTGGTGCATGTGAGTTCCGGTGCGGCCTACTTCGGCCGGATCGCGTTCGATGACCTGCAGGGCGAGACGCGCTACAGGCCTTGGGATGCCTACGGCCAAAGCAAGCTCGCCAACGCCATGACGGCCCTGGAGCTGCAACGCCAGCTCGAGCAGGAGGGCTCCAGCGTGCTCTCGCTGGTGGCGCACCCGGGCCTGGCCCGCACCAACCTGCAGCCCACCTCCGTGGCCTCGAAAAACGCCAAGCTCGAGGGACTGGCCTACCGCCTGATGGACCCGCTCTTCCAGAGCGCCGCCATGGGGGCCCTGCCCCAGCTCTTTGCCGCGACCGCGCCGGAGGCCAAGGCCGGGGTGTTCTACGGACCAGGCGGCTTCGGGAACCTGCGGGGCTATCCCACCAGCTGCCGCATGCCCCCTCAAGCGCTGGACGCCGAGGCCTGCGCACGCCTCAGGTCGGTCAGTGCAGCACTGATAGGGTCGGCCCCAGCGGGCGGTTCCCTGTAGGGAACGCCAGACGACAGCCGCCGCCGATCCCTATGACTTTCGCCCTCAAAGAATGGTGGGGCAAACCCCATCGGGACATCCTCTCGGGCCTGGTGGTGGCCTTCGCGATGATCCCCGAGGCGATCGCCTTCTCCGGAATCGCCGGCGTGGATCCGCGGGTGGGTCTCTTTGGCGCCTTCATGCTCTCGGTGACCTTGGCGGTCTTCGGCGGGCGCACCGCGATGATCACCTCGGCCACGGGCTCCACCGCCCTGCTGATGACCGGGCTGGTGGAGCAGGGCAACGCCCTCGGCGAAGGCATGGGCCTGCAGTACCTGCTGGCGGCCGGGGTCCTGACGGGAGTCCTGCAGATCGCTTGGGGCTATCTACGGCTCGCCCACCAGATGCGCTTCGTGCCGCAACCGGTGATGGCGGGCTTCGTCAATGCCCTGGCAATCCTGATCTTCCTGGCCCAGCTTCCTCAGCTCGGCCTTGATTTCTTCCACCCCGAGAAGGTGGCGGTGACCGCGGGGCAGCTGCCGGCGGTCTGGGGCCTGATGGCCCTGACCCTGGTGATCATCTACGTGATGCCGCGCTTCACCAAGGTCGTGCCATCGGCCCTGGTGGCGATCCTGATCTCGACGGGGATCTCGATTCGCATGGGCCTGGATGTGCCCACGGTCAGCAGCCTCGGCACCCTGCCCAGCGGCCTTCCTCAATTCGGGATCCCGCAGGTTCCCTTCACCACGGGCACCCTGGGCCTGATCCTTCCGACCGCCCTGGCCATCTCCCTGGTGGGTCTGATGGAGACCTTCTTGACCCAGGACATCCTCGACGACGTCACCGACAGCTCGTCCCACAAAAACCAGGAAGCCCGCGGCCAGGGCATCGGCAACATCGTCAGTTCGTTCTTCGGCGGCATGGCCGGCTGCGCCCTGGTGGGCCAGTCGGTGATGAACGTGGGCTATGGCGGCCGCACCCGCCTCTCCACCCTGACCTCGGGCGTGAGCCTGCTGGCGATGATCCTGCTGGCCAGCCAATGGGTGAATCAGATCCCGATGGCCACCCTGGTGGGGGTGATGGTGATGATCGCCATCAACACCGCCAACTGGGATTCGATCCGCAGCATCCGCCGCATCCCCAAGAGCGACACCTCGGTGATGCTGCTGACGGTGGTGGTGACCGTGCTGACCCACAACCTGGCGGTGGGCCTGCTCTCCGGTGTGGCTCTGGCGGGGATCCTCTTCAGCCGCAAGGTCGCCAAGGTGATCGAGGTCAGCAGTGAGCAGAGCGGCAGCGAGCACCGCATCTACCGCGTCCGCGGTCAGCTGTTCTTCGTCAGCAGCATCTACTTCCGCCAGGGCTTTGAGCTGCACGAGCATCCCGCTCGCGTCACCATCGACATGGGTGAGGCCCACATCTGGGATCAAAGCGGCGTGACCGCCCTGGATCAGGTCATCCGCAAGCTCAAGCTCGGCGGCAGCCAGGTCGAGGTGATCAACCTCAACCAAGAGAGCACCGATCTCTTCGCCCGCATCGGTGTGGCGGAAGAGGCCGGCGGACGCGGCGGGGAGCTGTCCTCAGCCCACTAGTGCAGTGATGCCCGGTGCCGGGTTCGAACCAGCGACATCCTGCTTGTAAGGCAGGCGCTCTACCGCTGAGCTAACCGGGCGGTTACGGCATTCTGCAGGGCAGCATTCACCCCCAGCGATGGCCAGCGGCCAGCAACACGACCGCGCCACCTGCTGGCTGGCCCTGCCCTATGGGCTGCTCTGGTGGCCCTGGCTTGGACCTCTCGGAACGGTCGTCAGCGCCCTGGCCTTCCTGATCGGAGGCCTCTGGCTCTCCCCCGATCTCGACACCAACTCCCGGCCCTACCAACGCTGGGGGCCCCTGCGCTGGCTCTGGTGGCCCTACCGCAAGACCCTGCGCCATCGCTCGATCCTGTCCCACACGCCGGTGGTCGGAACCCTGGTGCGGGTGGGCTATGGCCTCGGCATTGTCCTGCTGCTGAGCGGCCTGCTGCACCCCTGGGGAGCCCCCTCGAGCAGCGAAGTTCTGATCTGGCTCAAGCAGCAGGAGCGGCTGCTCTGGGTGGCCCTGGTTGGCATCGAGGCCAGCGCCTGGCTGCACCTGCTCCAGGACGGTGATCCCATGCCACGGCTCTGGCGCCGTCGCTAAACAACGGGCAACGGCGAAGCCCCATGGCGCTCCTTGATTTCGATGGCGACTACGGCCGCCACTACGACCAGAGCATTCGCCGGCTGATCCCCGCCTACGACAGCCACTTCGAGCTCGCCGCTGCCGCACTCGGGGCCCTCGTGCCAACGGCCTCATCGGCGCTCGTGGTGGGCCCTGGGGCAGGGGAAGAACTGCCAAGCCTGCTGAGGGCCATGCCCGGCGCACACCTGCAGCTGGTGGAGCCGAGCGAGCAGATGCGGGGGTTCTGCGACGCCGTGATCGCCCGCGTCCAAGCGGGCAGTCGCATCGGCTGGGCCCCAAACGACCTCAAGGAGGTGCCAGGCCGTTTTGACGCGGTGATCTGCCACAACGTCCTGCACCTGCTTCCTCCGGCTGAGCAAGAGGACTGCCTCCAACAGCTCTGTGCCCGCGTCAGCCCTGGGGGCGTGCTGGTGATCAGCGGCTTCAGTGAGGAACCGGGGGCGGACATGGAGCTCTGGCAGGCGATCGCCCGGGCCCGCTTCCACGCCCAAGGCATGGACTCCGAAACGATCGAGCGCGTGATGGCCTCCCGCAATGCCGGGGTCTACTCCGTGGATGCAGATCGCCTGGCGGGGCAGTTGCATCGGGCGGGAATGGAGCCAGCGACACAACTGCTGCAGGCCCTGTTCAACCGGCTTTGGTTTAGCCGCCGGCCTGCAGCGCAATGAGATCGTGAGGAGCCAGCTGGCCCCCCTTCGATGAGCGACGCCCTGCAAGAGCTGATCGCGGTGGTCGCCAAGCTGCGCGATCCCGATGGGGGCTGCCCCTGGGACCTGGAGCAAACCCACCAGTCCCTCGTGCCCTATGTGCTCGAGGAGGCCCACGAGGTGGCCGACGCCATCCGCCATGGGGATGACGCCCACCTCAAAGAGGAACTCGGCGATCTACTGCTGCAGGTGGTCCTCCATGCCCAGATCGCCCAGGAGGAGCAGCGCTTCGATCTCGAGGCCATCGCCCAGGGAATCAGCGAGAAATTGATCCGCCGCCACCCCCACGTCTTTGGCGATGCCATCGCCAAAGACAGCGCCGCGGTCAAGGACACCTGGGAGGCCATCAAGGCCAGCGAAAAAGGAGAGGCTCCGCCCTCCGCCAGTCCCCTGAGCGATCGCCTGGCGGGCAAGGTGCGCGGCCAAGGCGCCCTGGCCGGAGCGATGACCATCTCCAAGAAAGCCGCCAAGGCGGGCTTCGAATGGGATGACATGAACGGTGTCTGGGAGAAGGTCCACGAGGAGCTCGATGAGCTCAAGGAAGCCGTGGCCTCAGGGGACAAGCGCCACGCCCAGGAGGAACTCGGTGATGTCCTCTTCACCCTGGTGAACGTGGCGCGCTGGTGCGGCATCGAACCCGAGGAGGGCCTCGCGGGCACCAACCGGCGCTTCCTCGATCGCTTCTCCCGCGTCGAAGCCGCCCTGGGGGGCGATCTTCAGGGCCGCAGCATCCGCGAACTCGAGGGTCTCTGGCAGCAGGCCAAGGCCCAGATCCGCCAGGAGCAGCAGGACGCGGTCTGATCGAAAAACCATTTCTAGTTTGAGGGGCCGGCACTGGAGCCCCCATGGGTTTTCGCTACCTCGATCGCCTGGCCAGCCCCGAGCAAATCCAGGGCTTTCTGGGCTTGATGGACCTGGCGGCTGGAGGAGGGGAGTCAGCCCAGAACGTCTTTGAGCTCTCCCACCGGCTGCGGGACTCCAACCCGATGAAGCTCTGCCGCAAGCGTCTGGCCCGCGATCCCGAAGCCGAGCGGCTGATCCAAACCCGGCAGCTCAGCGGGCCCTACGACCCAGCGGCCCTGAAAGCCCTGCCCAAAGGCAGCCTGGGTCACACCTACGCCACGGTGCTCGGGGCGCTGGGCTACGACATCAACTTCTTCCCCGAGCCCAGCTTCTTCAGCAATCTCGAGACCGACGCCGACTACATCAACTACCGGGTCTACGCGACCCACGACCTACACCACATCCTCACCGGCTTCAGCCTGGACAACTTCGGCGAATTGGGGGTGATCAGCGTCAGCGTCGCCCAGTTCTCCCACCCAGGATTGGCCTTCACCGACCTGATGTCCCTGCTGCTGAATTGGTTCAGGGATGACACCCCGATCGATGAGCTGGAAAGCCACGCCGACAAGGCCCACACCACGGCCTATGCCTTTGGCCGCATCAGTGAAGGGCTGGAGATGGGTGCCAACGCCCAACCCCTCTTTGCCCAGCCCTGGGAAGCTCTGATGCCCCGCAACCTGGAGGACCTGCGCCGGGAGCTGCAGATCGACGCCGTCACCAGCGGCCCCTGGAGCTGGCACAGCCGCCCTGAGCTCATCGAGGCCCTCAAGGCCTAGGGAGGGCGGTGCGCAAATCTGGAGAGATCTCCCCGCGCCCCTGCGATGGCCGACAGTGCCGCTCCCGCTCCAACCCCCGGCTGGGTGGACGAGATCTTTGATGGTGTCCGCTACGGACTGGCCGGGCGGGTGATCGCCGAAGAGCAATCCCCCTTCCAGACGGTCACCATCATCGAGAGCGAGCGCTACGGCAAGGGCCTGCTGCTCGACGGCTGCTGGATGACCGCCGAGCGCCAGGAGCGGCACTACCACGAATCGATCGTGCACCCGGCGCTCTGCAGCGCCGCAGCGGTGGAGCGGGTGCTGGTGATTGGCGGTGGCGACGGCGGCACCGCCCGCGAGTGCCTGCGCCACACCGGCGTGCAGCACCTGGACATGGTCGAGATCGACGGACTGGTGGTGGAGTGGAGCCAGCAGCACCTGCCCTCCATCGGCGGAGGCTGCTGGAGCGATCCCCGCTTCCACCTGACCGTGGGCGACGGCATCGCCTGGGCCGCCAATGCCGCTGACGCCAGTTACGACGTGGTGATCGTCGATGGATCCGATCCCGCTGGCCCCGCCGAAGGCCTGTTCAACCGGGCCTTCTTCGAGCAGTGCCGCCGCATCCTCAAGCCCGGTGGCGTCTTCGCCACCCAGAGCGAATCCCCCGAGGCCTTCCGTCAGGTCCACATCGACACCGTCCAGGTGATCCGCGAGGTCTTTGGCCATGCCGATCCGATGTACGGCTGGGTGCCGATGTACCCGAGCGGCTGGTGGAGTTGGACCTTCGCCGCCATCGACGGCCGCCGCTATCTGGAGCCGGATCCCTCCCGCGCCGCGGCCGTGGTCGATGGCTGCCAGATCTGGAGTCCCCGCTGGCAGCGCGGCGCCTTTGACGCCATCCCCGCCGCCATCGAACGCGCGATCAACGCATGAACGACCTCTTTGACAGCGACGGCGCCATCTACATGGGCAGCCAGCGGGATCCCGCCGGCTGCCGGGTGGGCCTATTCGGCGTGCCCTACGACGGCACCACCTCCTTCCGGCCTGGCACCCGCTTTGGCCCAGCGGCGATCCGCGAGGTCAGCCCGGGCCTCGAGAGCTACTGCCCCCAGCTCGATCGGGATCTCGAGGAACTGGCCATTGCCGACCTGGGCGCCGTGGACATCCCCTTCGGCGCCCCAGAGCCGGTGGTGGCCGCGGTGAAGCAGGCGACGCAGGCGGTGCTGGGGCTGGGCCTCAAGCCGCTGATGCTGGGCGGTGAGCACTCCATCAGCTCAGGAGCAGTGGCCGCCGTCGCCGAGCAGCATCCCGAACTGGTGCTGGTGCAACTCGATGCCCACGCCGACCTGCGCCATGAGTGGCTCGGCGCCAACCACAGCCATGCCTGCGCCATGCGCCGCTGCCTGGAGGTCCTGCCCAGCCAACAGCTGCTGCAGATCGCCATCCGCAGTGGCACCCGCGAGGAATTCAGCGAACTGCGCCAAACCGGACGCCTGGTCGCGATCGAGCGGATGGCCGAGGCGCTCAAGCCACTCCGGGGCAAGCCGCTCTATCTCACGGTTGATCTGGACTGGTTTGACCCGGCGGTGATGGCCGGTACGGGCACCCCGGAGCCGGGGGGGTTCCTCTGGCGGGACTTCGCCGCCCTGGTGGATGAACTGCGCCACCACAACCTGGTGGCCGCCGATGTGGTGGAACTGGCGCCCATGCTCGACCCCAGCGGGGTCAGCAGCGTGCTGGCCGCCAAGGTGGTGCGCAGCCTGCTCTTCCTGCTGGATCGCTGATTCAGTAGGAGCAGGTGCCGCTGGCGCGCTGCTCACGCAGGCGCTCGTGCTGCTGGGCGATCAACTGCACCGCCAGGGTCGGGTGGTTATGCAGCAGGTTCAGGAAGCGCAGGCGATCGAGCTTGACCAACTCCACCGGCGTGCGGGCGATGGCGTCATTGCGGTAGACGCCGTCCTTCCAAACGATGTCCTGGTAGCTGAACAACTCACCCGGCCTGCAGCAGAGCTTGTCGCCGTTGGCATCAATCACCTCGACGATGCCGCGGCGCACGCCGTAAATGGCGTTAGCCGTCTGGCCACTGCTGAAGATCGCAGCACCGGTGGGGAACGAGAGGGTCTCGCTGTCCACCTGGGCGGACATCAGCTCAATCGGGGTCGCGATGGTGGACGTGAGCATGCGTCTCTGACCTCCCGTACCCCAAAACCTGATCGGCTCAGCTTGACACCTACAGCCCGGCAATCCAGGACGCCCAGACAACAAAACAGAAGAGATCAGAAATCTTCGGTTTTGCTTCAGCTTTCAAGCACGTCGGTGAGGGCGAGCTGGCGGTCGCGCATCGCTGGCTGCAGGCCATCCCCTTGACCGACAACGGGCAGACGCGGCGGCCGAGCCGTCCAGTGATGGCACCACAACTCCCCCGCCAGCTCCGGATGAATCGGCAGCTTGCGCAGACGGCACCAACCCAACTCCACCCCCTTGGGGGAGGCGCAGTGGCGGCAACTTCTGCAGCAGGGACGCGGGCCTATCGCTTTGGAGGCTTGGGCTGCCAACCGTAATCAGGCCGTCCCGTGGCGGCCATAGGAAGCGGCAAAGCTCCGGGTTCTCTTCCCCTTGTTGAACAAGATCCATAGGATCCGCCTGAGCATTGGACTGCCATGGCCGCCTCGCCTTCCCTCCAGCGCACGCCGCTCTTCGATGCGGCGCGGGAGGCCGGCGGACGGATGGTCCCGTTTGCCGGCTGGGAGATGGCCGTGCAATTCAGCGGCCTGATCGACGAGCACCAAGCCGTCCGTGAGCACTGCGGCCTGTTTGACATCTCCCATATGGGCGTCCTGCGCCTGCGGGGAGCCAACGTCAAGGACGCCATGCAGGGCCTGGTGCCCAGCGACCTCTTTCGGATTGGGCCTGGCGAGGCCTGCTATTCGGTCCTGCTCAATGCCGAAGGGGGCATCCGGGACGACCTGATCATTTACGACCGGGGCTGGCTGGAGAACGAGCAGGTCCACGAACTGGTGCTGGTGATCAACGCCGCCTGTGCCGAGAGCGACACGGCCTGGATGCGCAGCCAGCTGGAGCCCGCCGGCATCGAGCTGATCGACCTGAAGGGCTCCGGCACGCTGCTGGCCCTACAGGGACCGGAGGCCGCACAGCTCCTGGAGGAGTTGGCGGGCTGCTCCCTCGCTGGGCTGCCGCGCTTTGGCCACCGGGAGCTGACGCTGCCTGGCCTGGGTGAGGCGTTCGTTGGACGGACCGGATACACCGGTGAGGACGGCTTTGAGCTGCTGCTCTCCGCCGATGCCGGCCAACGCTTCTGGACCACCTGCCTGGAGCGGGGCGTCAAACCCTGCGGCCTGGGTGCCCGCGACACCCTCCGACTGGAGGCGGGCATGCATCTCTATGGCAGTGACATGGATGCCAGCACCTCGCCCTTGGAGGCCGGTCTGGGCTGGCTGGTGCACCTGGAGATGCCCAAGGACTTCATCGGCCGCCCGGTCCTCGAGCAGCAAACCGCGGACGGGCTGAAACGGCGCCTGGTTGGGCTGAAGCTCCAGGGCCGCGCCATCCCCCGCCATGGCTACCCGGTTCTCCAGAACGGAGAGGTGGTTGGAACCGTCACCAGCGGCACCTGGTCCCCGAGCCTGCAGGCCGGGATTGCCCTGGCCAGCGTGGCCACCGGCGCCGCCAAGCTCGGCACCAGCCTGGCCGTCGAAATCCGGGGCAAAGCCGAAGCCGCCGAGGTGGTCAGGCGCCCCTTCTACCGGCGCTGAGCCCACTCCAAGTGGGACAATCGCCGATCACCCACTTGTTTCCACATGCGCAGCCACGGATGCGGCGACCTGCGTCAGAGCGCCACCGGCCAGGCTGTGCAGCTGTGCGGCTGGGTCGACCGCAGCCGTGACCACGGCGGTGTGATCTTCATCGATCTGCGCGACCGCAGCGGCACCGTTCAAATCACCGTCGACCCCGACAACGGCGCCGAGATGTTCGCCGTGGCGGAACACCTGCGCAACGAAACGGTGATCCAGGTGGAGGGCAAGGTGCGCGAGCGCCCCGCCGATGCCATTAACGACAAGCTCTCCACCGGTCAGATCGAGGTGCTGGCCAGCTCCATCCGCGTGCTGAACAGCGTCAAGGGCAACCTGCCCTTTGCCGTCTCGGTGCACGACGAGGAGAACACCCGCGAGGAGCTGCGGCTGCGCCACCGCTACCTCGACCTGCGCCGCGAGCGCATGAACAGCAACCTGCGCCTGCGCGCCCAGACGATTCAGGCCGCGCGCCGCTTCCTCGAAGAGCAGGGCTTCATCGAGGTCGAGACGCCTGTGCTGACGCGCTCGACCCCCGAAGGCGCCCGCGACTACATCCTCCCCAGCCGGGTCTGCGGCGGCGAGTGGTTTGCCCTGCCCCAATCCCCCCAGCTGTTCAAGCAGCTGCTGATGGTGGGCGGCATCGAGCGCTACTACCAAGTGGCCCGCTGCTTCCGCGACGAGGACCTGCGGGCCGACCGCCAGCCGGAATTCACCCAGCTGGACATGGAGATGAGCTTCATGGATCAGGAGCAGATCCTGGAGCTCAATGAATCCCTGATCGCCGCCATCTGGAAGAGCGTCAAAGGCATCGAGTTGCCCCGACCCTTCCCGCGCCTGACCTGGCACGAGGCCATGGAGCGCTACGGCACCGATCGCCCCGACACCCGCTACGGCATGGAGCTGGTCAACGTCAGCGACCTGGTGGCTGACATGGGCTTCAAGGTCTTCAGCGGCGCCGTGGCCTCCGGGGGCTCGGTCAAATGCATCGCCGTCCCCGGCGGCAACGACGCCGTCTCCAACGTCCGCATCAAACCCGGCGGCGATGTCTTCAGCGAAGCCCAAAAAGCCGGCGCCGGCGGCCTGGCCTTCATCCGCGTCCGCGAAGGCGGTGAGATCGACACGATCGGCGCCATCAAGGACAACCTCAGCGACGAGAAGAAGGCGGAGCTGCTCAAGCGCACTGGCGCCGAGCCCGGCACCTTGATCCTCTTCGGGGCCGGCGACACCGCAACGGTCAACAAGGCCCTGGACCGCGTCCGTCAGTACCTGGCCCGGGAACTGGGCATGGTCAAAGCCGACGGCGAGAACGACAGCTGGAACTTCCTCTGGGTGGTGGATTTCCCGATGTTCGAGTTCAACGCCGACGAGAACCGCTACGAGGCGCTGCACCACCCCTTCTGCGCCCCGAACACCGACGACCTCGGCAGCGACCCGGCCGCCTGGGCCGAGACCCTGCCCGGCGCCCGCGCCCAGGCCTACGACCTGGTGCTCAACGGCCTAGAGCTCGGTGGCGGCTCCCTGCGCATCCACGATTCGGCCCTGCAGCGCCAGGTGCTGGAGACCGTGGGCCTGCCCCTGGAGGAGGCCAATGCCCAGTTCGGCTTCCTGATGGAAGCCCTCGACATGGGCGCCCCGCCACACGGCGGCCTGGCCTTCGGTGTCGACCGGATGGTGATGCTGCTGGCGGGCGAGGAATCGATCCGCGACACCATCGCCTTCCCAAAAACCCAGCAGGCCCGCTGCCTGATGACCAGCGCCCCCGGCGGTGTGGCCGAGAAGCAGCTCGAGGAGCTGCATGTGGCCAGCACCTGGGTGGACGAGGAGGACTGATCCTTCCCGGCAGAACCCGAATACAAACAAAGGCTTTAGGGCACTGTCTCAGTTGAGACCTGAAGCTTGATGGTGGCAATCGCCATCGGCCTATGGCCAAAGGTCCTCCCCGTCCACCAGCAAACTCCGGCAAAAAGCGCGGCAGCAGTGACCTGGTGCGCCTGTACCTGCAGGACATCGGTCGCGTTGACCTGCTCAGCCATGAGGAGGAACTCACCCTGGCCCGGCTGGTCCAGCGTCGCGAACGACTGCTGCAGGAACGCCGCAAACTCGCCCAACAATCGCCTGAAGTCCAGGTCCTGGAGGAGCTGGAGCACAGCCGCCAACAGTTGGCCTCCCATCTGGGGCACTGGCCCAGCCTTCAGCTCTGGTCCGAACACCAGCAGCGCAGCGGCGCCGAGCTCAAAGAGTCCCTCAAGGCAGGCCATGAAGCCTGGGCCACCCTCTCGGAGCTGAGCATCGCCGAACTCAAGCAGGCGCTCCACCAGGGGCGCCGGGCCCGAGATCGGATGATCCAGGCCAACCTGCGCCTGGTGGTGGCCGTCGCCAAGAAATACCAGCAACGGGGCATGGAGCTGCTGGACCTGGTGCAGGAGGGCACCCTGGGCCTCGAGCGGGCGGTGGAGAAGTACGACCCCACCCGCGGCTTCCGCTTCAGCACCTACGCCTACTGGTGGATCCGCCAGGGGATTACCCGGGCCATCGCCACCCAAAGCCGCACGATCCGCCTGCCGGTTCACGTCACCGAGAAGCTCAACCGGATCAAAAAAGCGCAGCGCCAGATCGCCAGCGAACACGGACGTCTGGCCTCCGTGGCCGACCTCGCCAAGGAACTGGGCCTCAGCGAAGAGGTGATTCGCCTCACCCTGATGCGGGTGCCGCGCTCGGTCTCCCTGGACACCCGGGTGGGCCGCGACCAAGACACGGAGCTGGGGGATCTGCTGGAGGACGGCCACGCCACCCCGGAGCAGGCCCTGACCAAGACCCAACTCCACGACGACCTCGAAGCCCTCCTCGAGGAGCTGAGCGGCCGCGAGGCCGAGGTCATCCGCCTGCGCTTCGGCTTGGAGAACGACACCCCGCAAACCCTCTCCCAGATCGGCGAAGACCTGCACCTCTCCCGTGAGCGCGTCCGCCAGATCGAAACCCGCGCCCTGCTCAAACTGCGGCAACCCCAGCGCCGCTGCCGGGTGCACGACTACTTGCTGAACATCGACGGAGACAGCGCTCCCAGCGGCTGAAAATCCAGCTATCAATCGGGCAGCAGCGCGCCCGAGAGATGGCCAATTCCATGCCCAGCATCGACATCGGCATCCCCGAGGCCCAGCGCCAGGAGATCGCCCAGGGCCTCAGCCGCCTACTGGCGGACACCTATGTCCTCTACGGCAACACCCACGGGTTCCACTGGAACGTCACGGGGCCGATGTTCAACACGCTCCATCTGATGTTCATGGACCAGTACACGGAGCTCTGGACCGCCCTGGACGTCATCGCCGAACGCATCCGCGCCCTCGGGGTCGTCGCCCCCCATGGCGGCAGCAGCCTGGCCAAGCTCGCCTCCATTCAGGAAGCCCCCCAGCAACCCGCCGCCCTGGAGATGGTTCGGCTGCTGGTCAGCGGCCATGAGTCCGTGGCCCGCACCGCCCGCAGCATCTTCCCCCTGGCCGATGCCGCCAGCGATGAGCCCACGGCCGATCTGCTCACCCAACGGCTGCAGATCCACGAAAAAACCGCCTGGATGCTCCGCAGCCTGCTGGATCAATAGGCCTTCGCGGCGAGGGCCCCTAGATCAGGCCGGTACATTGAAGGGTCGCTTCAGGAGCCATGGCCAAATTCGTCTTCGTGACCGGTGGCGTGGTGTCCAGCATCGGCAAAGGGATCGTGGCGGCCAGCCTGGGGCGCCTGCTCAAGAGCCGCGGCTACAGCGTCTCGATCCTGAAGCTCGACCCCTACTTAAACGTGGACCCGGGCACGATGAGCCCGTTCCAGCACGGTGAGGTCTTCGTCACCGAAGACGGCGCCGAGACCGACCTGGACCTGGGGCACTACGAGCGCTTCACCGACACCGCCATGTCGCGCCTGAACAGCGTGACCACCGGTTCGATCTATCAATCGGTCATCAACAAGGAGCGCCGCGGCGACTACAACGGCGGCACCGTGCAGGTGATCCCCCACATCACCGGTGAGATCCGCGAGCGCATCCACCGCGTCGCCGCCAACAGTGGTGCTGATGTGGTGATCACCGAGATCGGCGGCACGGTCGGTGACATCGAGTCCCTGCCCTTCCTCGAAGCCATCCGCGAATTCCGGGGGGATGTGGGCCGCAACGACCTGGCCTACGTGCACGTGACCCTGCTGCCCTACATCGGCACCTCAGGCGAACTCAAGACCAAGCCCACCCAGCACTCGGTCAAGGAGCTCCGCTCCATTGGCATCCAGCCCGACGTCCTGGTCTGCCGCAGCGACCGCGAGATCAATGAGGAGCTGAAGGGCAAGATCGGCGGCTTCTGCGGCGTCCCCACCCGGGCGGTGATCCCCGCCCTGGATGCCGACAGCATCTACGCCGTTCCGATCACCCTCGAGAAGGAGGGGCTCTGCCGCGAGGTGCTCGATCTGTTGGGCCTGACGGACCACGAGTCCGACATGCAGCGCTGGGAGCAGATGGTCGCCAAGCTGCGCAACCCCGGCCCCGCCGTGAAGGTGGCCCTGGTGGGCAAGTACGTGCAGCTCAACGACGCCTACCTCTCGGTGGTCGAAGCCCTGCGCCATGCCTGCATCGACCGCGATGCCGCCCTGGATCTGCATTGGATCTGTGCCGAGCAAATCGAAGAGCAAGGGCCGGAGGCCCTGCTGCGCGGCATGGATGCCGTGGTCGTCCCCGGTGGCTTTGGCAACCGCGGCGTCGACGGCAAGGTGGCGGCCATCCGCTGGGCCCGGGAGCAGCGGGTCCCCTTCCTGGGCCTCTGCCTGGGGATGCAATGTGCCGTGATCGAGTGGGCCCGCAACCAGGCCGGACTGACGGGAGCCACCAGCGCCGAACTGAACGCCGACAGCCCGCACCCGGTGATTCACCTGCTGCCCGAGCAACAGGATGTGGTCGATCTGGGCGGAACGATGCGCCTCGGGGTCTACCCCTGCCGCGTCGCGCCCGGCACCCTGGCCCACCGCCTCTATGGCGATGAGGTGGTCTACGAGCGCCACCGCCACCGCTACGAGTTCAACAACGCCTACCGCAACCTCTTCCTGGAGTCGGGCTACGAGATCAGCGGCACCTCCCCCGATGGCCGCCTGGTGGAGCTGATCGAGCTGAAGAACCACCCCTTCTTCACCGCCTGCCAGTACCACCCGGAATTCCTCTCCCGCCCGGGCCAACCCCACCCGCTCTTCCGGGGTCTGATCGAAGCGGCGCAACAGCGCCTGCCCTCCAGCCCCAGTGAAGCGATTGCCCAAGGGGCGAACATCTCGGCGGCATGAGTGAGCAGGAGCCATTGGGCTCCAGCGGCCTACCCGTCGTGGAGACCTTCCACTCCCTGCAGGGGGAGGGCCTCCATGCCGGCCGCAGCGCCTTTTTCATTCGCCTGGGGGGCTGCAGGGTCGGTTGCAGCTGGTGCGACACCAAGCACTCCTGGCCCGCCGAGGTGCACCCGCAGCAGACCCTCGAGGCCCTGGCCCTGGCCTGCGCAGAGGCGGCCTCAGCGGGCGCGGCCTTCGTTGTACTCACGGGCGGCGAACCGCTGCACCACAACCTCGACGCGCTCAGCGCGGCCATCCGCCAGCACTGCTCGCTGCCCATTCACCTGGAAACCAGCGGCGTGGATCCCCTGACGGGATCTCCCGACTGGATCAGCCTCTCCCCCAAGCGCCATCAACCTCCCAGGGCCGAGCTGCTGCAACGCTGCGATGAGCTGAAGGTCGTGGTGCATGAGGCTGCCGATCTGCTTTTTGCCGAGGTCAGCGCCAGCCAGGCCCCCCAGGCGACCTGGCTGCTGCAACCGGGCTGGGACTGCCGCGAAGGACAGGCCCTGGCCCTGGAGTTTGTGCAGGCCCAGCCCCGCTGGCGCCTGAGCCTGCAATCCCACAAGTGGCTGGGGGTGCGCTGAGGCGAGTGGGCATCATGGAGTCGGTGCCCTCCACCGAAACCTTGCCCACTGCGATCGCCCTGCTCTCCGGAGGGCTGGATTCCGCCACCGCCGCCGCCCTCGCCCAAGCGGAGGGCTACCGCGTGATCGGCCTCTCCTTCGACTACGGCCAGCGCCACCGGCGCGAGCTGCAGGCCGCCGCGGCCGTCGCCCAGACCCTGGGCCTCGCCGAGCACCAGAGCATTCACGTCAACCTGGCCGCCTGGGGCGGCTCCGCCCTGACCGACACCGCCATGGATGTGCCCAACGAGGGGGTGCAGGAGGGCGTCATCCCCAGCACCTATGTCCCGGGGCGGAACACGGTCTTCATCGCCATCGGCCTGAGCCTGGCGGAAGCGCGCGGGGCCGAGCGGCTGGTCCTGGGGGTCAATGCCGTCGATTACTCCGGCTACCCCGACTGCCGTCCGGATTACCTCGATGCCTTCCAGACCCTGGCCGACCTGGCCAGCAAGGCCGGCCGCGAGGGCCATGGCACCCAGCTCTGGGCCCCCCTGGTGGAGTGGAGCAAGACCAAGATCGTCGAAGAGGCCCTGCGCTTGGGGGTCCCGATTGATCAAACCTGGAGCTGCTACAGCGGCGGCGAGCAGCCCTGCGGCGTCTGCGACAGCTGCCGCATTCGTGATGCGGCCCTGATCGAGGCCGGGCGCCCCGATCTGGCGAGCCGCTGAGTGATGGCCAGAGCGCCGCTGCCCTGGATCGAACCCGCTGATCTAGCCCGCCACCTCGCCGCCCGTTTTGGACCAGAGGGGCTGATCTGGCTGGATGGGGACGGCAGCGACTTGGGGCGCTGGGCCAGCCTGGCCGCAGACCCGCTCGAGCAGATCGTCTGCCGCGGCCTCCCCGGGGAAACCGAAAGCCGCGATCCGTTTGCGGCCTTGCGGGAGCTCGGGGAAGGGCACTGGTGCGGCTGGCTGAGCTACGAGGCGGCGGCCTGGGTGGAACCCGCGGCGCACTGGAAGCCCGATGCGATGGCGACCCTCTGGATGGCGCGCCACGACCCCATCTTTCGCTTTGACCTGCAGGAGCGCACCCTCTGGCTGGAGGGAGTCGATCCAGGGCGCCTCGAAGCCATGGCCACCTGGGCCTCAGGACTGGCAACCAGCAGCCCCGGCCCAGCAGCGGCGGCGGCCATTGCGGACTGGCAGTGGCAGACCAGCCCAGAGCAGTTCAGCGATGGGGTCCAGCAGATCCGCGAACGGATCGCCAGCGGAGACATCTTTCAGGCCAACCTCACCGCCTGCTGCTCCACTGAGCTGCCCGCTCCCGCCGACCCGCTGCAGCTGTTTGAGCGGCTGCGGCGGCGCTGCCCCGCCCCCTTCGCCGGCCTGGTCGTGGCCCCCGGAGAAGCGGTGATCTCCGCCTCACCGGAGCGCTTTCTGCAGGTCAGCCCCAGCGGCCTGGTGGAGACCAGGCCGATCAAAGGCACCCGGCCGCGGAGATCCGATCCGGAGCAGGACGCCGACCAGGCGGCGGACTTGGTCTGCAGCAGCAAAGACCGCGCCGAGAACGTGATGATCGTGGACCTGCTGCGCAACGACCTGGGCCGGGTCTGCCAAAGCGGCTCGATCCAAGTCCCGCAACTGGTGGGACTGGAGAGTTACGCGCAGGTCCACCACCTCACCTCTGTGGTGACCGGGCAACTGCAAGCCGGAGCCGACTGGGTGGACCTGCTCGAGGCCTGCTGGCCGGGGGGCTCGATCACAGGGGCGCCCAAGTTGCGGGCCTGCCAGCGCATCGCTGAACTCGAGCCCGTGGCCCGCGGGCCCTACTGCGGCTCCTTGCTGCGGCGGGATTGGGATGGCAGCTTCGACAGCAGCATCTTGATCCGCACCGTGCTGCAACACGGCACCACCCTGCGCTGCCATGCGGGCTGCGGCATCGTGGCCGACTCCGATCCCAAAGCTGAAGCCGAGGAGCTGGGTTGGAAGCTGAACCCGCTGCTGGAGGCCCTGGCATGACAGGCCACAGCCTGGTCTGGAGCGATGGGCGCTGGGGCGAAGCCAACGCCCTACAACTCCCCCTGAACGACCGCGGCCTGCTGCTCGCCGATGGCCTGTTCGAAACGGTGCTGGTGCTGGACGGACGTGCCCGTCTACTGGAGCCCCACCTTGAGCGCTGGCGCAGTAGTGCGGCGCTGCTGGGCCTGCCCGAACCGCCCCAAACGGCCGTGGTCCAACCACTGGTGGAGGAAGCGATTGCGCGTTGCAACCTGCCTGCAGGCCAGGGCGCCCTGCGGCTGAACTGGAGTGCCGGCAGCGGCGGCCGCGGTCTGGATCGCCCAGACACCCTAGATCCGCGTTTCTGGCTGCAGCTCAGCGCCCACACCCCGACGTTTGCGCCGGTTCAGGTCATCGTCAGTCGCCATGAGCGGCGCAATGGCTCCAGCCGCCTGAGCCATTGCAAGACCTTTGCCTACGGGCAGGCGGTGCAAGCCCGCCGCGAGGCCCGCGGCGCCGGAGCCGAAGACGCCCTACTGCTGAGCACCAGCGGTGAACTCTGCTGCGGGACCGCCGCCAACCTGCTGGTGCAGCGTCAAGGGCAATGGCTCACGCCCGCGCTCAGCAGCGGCTGTCTCCCCGGGGTCATGCGGGGGCAACTGCTTGAGCGTGGCCTAGCCACAGAATCGCAGTTGGATGCCACACCCCAAGACGGCGACCGTTGGCTGCTGATCAACAGCCTTAGCTGCAGGCCCATCACCAGCGTGGATGGAGCCGCTCTGACTCCCCTCAGCTTGGAAGAGGTCAGAGCGCTCTTTGATCCACTCCTGGCGGACTGAGCTCAGACGCTGAGGAAGCGATTGACCACGTCCTGACTGAGCTCACCGGTGGGACCGCTGGCCACGATGCCCCCCCGTTGCATCGCGTAGTAGCGATCCGCCTGGCGAACGAAGTGCAGGTGCTGCTCGACGAGCAGAACACCGATGCCGGTCTCAGCAATGATCCGGCGCACCGCGGACTCAATGTCCTGCACGATGTTGGGCTGAATCCCTTCGGTGGGCTCGTCCAACAGCAGGAGCTTGGGCTGACCCAGCAGGGCACGGGCAATCGCCAACTGCTGCTGTTGACCGCCGCTCAGGTCCCCGCCCTTGCGGGGTAAAAACTCCCTCAGGATCGGGAACAACTCATAGACGAAGGGATCAATGCGGCGATGGCGGGCCAATCCTCCGGGGAGGGCCTCCATGCCGAGCATCAGGTTCTCCTCAACCGTCAGCTGCGGAATGATCTCGCGCCCCTGGGGGACGTAGCCCACACCAGCGCGGGCCCGTTGGTGGGGCGCCTGGCGGTCCAGGGCCGCACCGTTGAACACGATCGTGCCCTGACGGGCCCGCAGCAAACCGATCAGGGACTTCAGCAGGGTGGTTTTTCCCACCCCATTGCGGCCAATCAGGCAGACCATCTCCCCGGCATTCACGGTGAGATCGACATCGCGCAGGATGTGGCTCTCGCCGTAATAGGTGTTCAGCCCGCGGATCTCCAGCAGGGCGGTCATGGGTGTTCCTCCTCTGATGTTCCGAGATAGACCTCAATCACCCGGGGATCGGCCTGCACCTGATCCATCGTTCCCTCGCAGAGGACGTGGCCCTGGTGCAGCACCGTCACGGGACTCTCCAAGCGGCGGATGAACTCCATGTCGTGCTCGATCACCAGCACGGTGTGATCACCAGCGAGGGACTTGAGCAAATCGGCCGTCAGGTCGGTCTCCTCATCGGTCAGGCCCGCCACCGGTTCATCCACCAGCAGCAGATCGGGGTCCTGTCCCACCAGCATCGCGATCTCCAGCCATTGCTTCTGGCCATGGGAAAGCGCCCCGGCCTGCCAATCGGCGCGGCTCTGCAGGTTGACGATGCCCATCAGGTGTTGAACCCGATCGCGCTCCCCTGAACCGAGACCGCCAAACAGCAGGGGCCAGGGCTGCTTCGGCCGGCTGACCGCTAAGGCCAGATTCTCCTGAACGCTGAGCTTCTCAAACACCCGCGGGCTTTGGAACTTGCGACCAATCCCCAACCGGGCAATGCGGTGCTCCGCGCGGCCCACCAAGGAGCGGCCCTTGAAGACCACATCCCCCTCCGTCGGAGCGGTCTTGCCGGTGATCACATCCAAGAAGGTGGTCTTGCCAGCCCCATTCGGGCCGATCACCGCCCGCAGCTCCCCGGGCTGGAGGCTGAGATTCAGATCGCGCAGGGCCAGAAAGCCGTCAAAGCTGACGGTGATCTGGCTCAGCTCAAGCAACGGTGCACTCATGGCTGAACCTCCTCTTGTCCTTCCAGTTCCAGTTGCGGGTAGGTCCCCATGCGCCGGGCGACGCCCAGGCGCGAGAGCAGGTTGCGGGGGCCGTCGCTACGCCACCAACCGATCACACCCTCCGGCAGGGCGGTGACCACCAGGATGAACAGACCGCCCTGGATGAACAGCCAGCTCTGGGGCATGGCTTCACTCACGAGGCTCTTGGCGTAGTTGATCGCCACGGCACCCAAGATCGCCCCCACCAAGGTTCCCCGTCCGCCAACGGCGACCCAAATCACCATCTCGATCGAGAAGGGAACGGTCATGTACTGAGGCGAGACAATCCCGGATTGCACCGTGTAGAGCGCTCCGCCGATGCCGGCCAAACCACCGGCAATCGCGAAGACGATCGTCTTGAACAAGGTGGGATTGAATCCCGCAAAGCGCAGCCGCGGCTCGTCATCGCGAATGGCGATCAACACATCGCCGAAGCGGCCGCGGACCACCCAGCGCACAAAGGCCCAGGCCGCAATCACCATCAGGGCGGTGAACCAGAAGAAGCCGCGCTGCATCTCTGGTGAACCCACCATCTGACCAAACAGCTGGGTCACATCGGTCTTGAGACCGTTGGTGCCGTTGATCAATTTCTGCTGGCCGTTAAAGAAGTTGAAAAAGACCAGCAGGGCCGCCTGGGTCAGGATCGAGAAGTAGACCCCTTTGATCCGGTTACGGAAGACCAGGTTCCCCAGAACAGCGGCCAACACCGCGGGGATGAGCCAGATCGCCACCAGGGTGAACAGGGGCGAATGGAACGGAACCCAGAACGCCGGGAGTTGCTTCACGCCGTAGAGACCGAAGAACTCCGGAATCCCATTGGGGAAACCCGCTGAACTATTCAGCTGCAGATACATGGCGGCCGCATAGCCCCCCAAGGCAAAGAAGATGCCCTGCCCAAGGCTGAGCAACCCCGTGAAGCCCCAAATCAGATCGATGCCCAGGGCGACGATCGCCAAGGAGAGAAAGCGTCCCAGCAGGTTGAGACGAAAGACGGGAAGAACCGCCGGAGCCGCGACGATCGCAGCGATGATCACCACCCAAAGCAGCAGCTTTGGCCAGCGGGACTGTTGAAGGCGTCCAAACATTGGTTCAGGCCTCCACCATGCGTCCCTTCTGCGGGAACAAGCCCGCGGGACGGAATTGCAGGAAGAGCACGATCAGGGCGAAGACCATCACCTGGGCCATGCTCGTGGTCGCAAAAAACTTCACCGTGGCGGCCAGCGGCGACGGCATGGCCGGCCAGAGGCTGAGCAGACGGCCGGCGCCGATCAGATCGGTCAGCCAACCAATCGCGAAGGACGCCAGAACGGCGCCAAAGAGGTTGCCGACGCCGCCCAGCACCACAACCATGAAGCAGCCCACGATGTAAGAACCACCGACGTTCGGCCCCACCGAACCCAACAACGAGACAGCCACACCAGCGATTCCCGCCAGTCCAGAACCGATGCCAAAGGTCAGGACATCGACCGTGTCGGTGGGAATACCCAGGCAGTCGCTCATCGTGCGGTTCTGGGTCACCGCGCGTATGCGTGTTCCCCAAACGCTGCGGTTGAGGAACAGGGTGACGCCCAGAACAGAAACCACCGTCATCGCGATGATCACCAACCGGGGCACCGGCAGGGTGAGATCGGCCCACTCCAGGCCGCCGCGCATCCATTGGGGCGCAGTCACATCAACGTTGCGGGAGGTCGCCCGGGCAATCCGCGAGATCTGGGAGGCCAGTCCACCGGCCAACAGCACCCCGGCAAGCGCCGAGGTGGCCCAGCAGCCGGCACGCACCAGCCGCGCCCGCGGGCCTTCGAGCAGGGGGGCCGGCAAGAGCAGCGGCAAGCTGAAGCCCACCACCAAGGCGAGAACCACTCCAGCAGCCGTCGCCAGCGGAACACTGCGCACAAACTGCTGGAGGATCAGGCTCACGCCCCAGGTCGCCAGCAGGGTCTCCAGGGGATTGCCGTAGAGACGGCGAATGACCGTGCGCTCCAGCAGGATTCCGACAACGCCGCTCACCACGAAGGCCAGCGGAATCGCCACCAAGACATAGAGGTTGTAGACGGGCTCAAAGGCCGGCAGCTTGAAGATCAGCTGCACGACGTAGGTCGTGTAGGCGCCGAGCATGATCAGCTCGCCATGGGCGAGGTTGATCACCCCCATCAAGCCGAACACAATCGCCAATCCAAGGGCGGCCATCAGCAAGACCGAGCCGATGGCCACTCCGTTGAAGAGGCTTTCAAACAGCAATTGCACGGAAATCCGAAGCGGGGCAGCAAGGGAGAAAGCAGAAAAAGAGGAGCCCCCGGAAGGACTCCTCCATCAGTCAGAGCAACCGGAAAGGGCGATCAGAGCTTGTAGCGCTCACCCTTCTTGGCGTCCGTCCAGTCGCAGGCGTAGCCCTTGGAGCTGGGCTCGTACTGGTTCCAGGCCTGGGGAGCCACAGGACCATTGGTGGACTGGAGGATCTTGAACTGACCGTCCTTGGTGATCTCACCGATGCGCACGGTCTGGGAGAGGTGGTGGTTCGGCATCACCTTGACCTTGCCCTGGGGCGCATCGAATTCGATACCAATCAGGGCTTCGCGCACCTTGTCGTCATCGAAGCTGTTGGCCTTCTCAACGGCGGCCTTCCAGAGGTAGACCATGTTGTAAGCCGACTCCTGCGGGTCAGCGACCATGCGATTGCTGCCGTACTTCTTCTTGAAGTCAGCGGCGAACTTCTTCGATGCCGGGGTATCGATCGACATCATGTAGTTCCAGGCGCCGTAGTGGCCCTCAAGGAACTCAGGTCCAATGGTGCTGATCTCTTCTTCCGCGATGGAGTAGCTCATCACGTAGTAGCCATTCGCCGGGGTCAGACCGGCGTCCTGGATCTGCTTGAAGAAGGCAACGTTCTGGTCACCATTCAGGGTGTTGATGATCACACCGCCGTTGGGCATCGCCTTTTTGATCTTGGCGATGATCGGAGCCACCTCGGTGTTACCCAGGGGCAGGTAGTCCTCGCCAACCACCTTGCCGCCCAGGGACTTGAGCTGCTGCTTGGTGATGGTGTTGGAGGTGCGGGGGAAGACGTAGTCGGATCCCACCAGGAAGAAGGGCTTGCCAGCGGCAGGCGACTTCTTGAACATGAACTCAGTTGCAGGCTCCGACTGCTGGTTCGGAGTTGCACCGGTGTAGAAGATGTTCTTGGAACACTCCTGACCTTCGTACTGAATCGGGTAGTAGAGGAACGCGTCCTTCGACTCGTAGACCGGCAGCATCGCCTTTCGGCTTGCTGACGTCCAACCACCGAAGACCACAGGCACCTTGTCCTGATCGATCAGCTTTTTGGACTTCTCAGCGAAGGTCGGCCAGTCGGAAGCGCCGTCTTCAACGATGTATTCAATCTTGTATTTCTTGCCATCAACGGTGACACCACCGGCGGCATTAATCTCATCAATAGCCATCTTCTCAGTGTCCACCAGGGTGGACTCCGAGATCGCCATTGTGCCGGTCAAGGAGTGAAGAATCCCGACCTTGACCGTGTCGTCGTACTGAACATTGGAGGCAGAATCACCACCACCACAAGCCACCAGACTCACAGAGGTGGCGAGAGCCGTTGCACCGGTCAGCAGACGCAACGAAGACTTTCGCATCAAAGGAGATGCCATAACTTTGAATCAATGAAGGCCGCCGCCGTCGTTCAGCGGTTCAAGGAATGTATTGATCGAGGCAGGCGCTCACGGGTAGCAATAAGCACCAAATCGGCAATTGCGAGACTGATCAGACTCGCGGCAATTCTCCCGAGGATTCACCACCCTTTGCGCCGTATCAACGGCCACCAATCGGCGGCTACTTCGGTAGCTGTTGCAACAAAAACGCCTCGACCTGCTCGAGGCCCTCGCCGCTGTGGAGGTTGGTGAAGCACCAGCTCCGGCCCGAGCGCATCCGCTCGGTGTCACGCTCCATGACCTCCAGGCTGGCCCCCACCATCGGAGCCAAATCGATCTTGTTGATCACCAGCAGGTCCGAGCGGGTGATGCCGGGCCCTCCCTTGCGCGGAATCTTGTCGCCGGCGGCCACGTCAATGACGTAGATGCAGAGGTCCACCAACTCCGGACTGAAACTCGCCGCCAAGTTGTCGCCGCCGCTCTCGACCAACACCAGATCGAGATTCGGGTAGGCCGCCTCGAGGTCCGCGACGGCAGCTCGATTGATCGAGCAGTCCTCCCGGATCGCCGTGTGGGGACAGCCCCCGGTTTCCACACCGCGAATGCGGCCGGGCTCCAGAGCGCCAGCGCGGGTCAGGAACTGGGCGTCCTCCTGGGTATAGATGTCGTTGGTGACCACCGCCAGCTCCAACCGATCGCGAAGGCGCCGGCAGAGGGCCTCGACGAGGGCGGTCTTACCCGAACCCACGGGCCCAGCCACACCAACCCGCAGACGACTGGTGGTCATCTCCTTCGCCAATTCATTCTCAGCATTGTGCTCAGCTCAACTGCGGAACAGGCGGGAGTAGAGCTCTGCGTGGCGCAGCTGGGCCAGCCCCGCACCGACGCCGCCATTCCACTGCTGCTCTGGATCCATCGACGCCAGCTCCTGAGCCCGCTGAGCGAGAAGCGGAGCGAGCCTCAACTGCAGCCGCTGGGCCTGGGTTGGCCCAAGAGGCACCAAGCGCACCGCTGCACTGAGCTGGTTGGCGACCCAGGAATAGAGGTAGGCCTCCTCCACCTCCGGGGAGTCCAACTCCAAAACCGCGCAGGCCCAGGCATAGGCCGCCGGCCAGGCCAACAACGTTCCGGCTCGGGGCAAGGGCCAGCCCAGATCCGCCAACAACTGCAGGAGCGAACGCCCCATCTGCCGCTGCTGAGCCCGCAGCTCCGCTGATTCCCGCTGCACCAGCAACCACTGATCAAGGCTGCGCAGCTCCTGCTCCGCCTGCGGCTCACCGTCTTTCCAGGCGCGCATGAACGCCATCAAGGGCGCGAGCGCTGCGGCCTCAATCGCCACCCCACCACGCCGCAACTCAGCGCTGAGCCAATCCTCCATCGCCTGCTCGGAGGTGACCTGACCGGCCTGAACCAAGACCTCAAGACCCTCGGAATAACTGAAGGCCCCCACCGGCAAGGCCGGACTCACCAGTTGATAGAGCCTGAGCCGCGCCAGTTGCCGATCAGCCATGGGAGTGGGCATGGGGAACGCCCGCATAGGCACCGGCCTCCGGCTGAAAGGGAGCATCCAGGCAGTCCACCTGCAGCTGCCTTTGGCGCAGTAGCTCCGCCAACACGCTGTCCTGCAACAGAACCAAGCGGTCGGGATGCAGCTCCATCGCCACGTGGCGATTACCCAGGTGATAAGCAGCCTGCAGCAGAGCCAGGGGCTCAGCGCTGCGCACCTGCATCACCGGCTCCGGTGCCGCCTCCACCAGAACCTGCCAACAGCCGTCGTCACTCAGCAGCTGATCACCGGGCTGCAGGGCAGCACCACGGGGAAGCTGCAGCACCAGATCCCGCCCGCAGCGACTGCGGCGATGGCCCCGCAGGCTGGTGCGCTCATCCGCCGTCAACGCCAAGGTCAACGCCTGGGGTCCAGGCTCCGGCAGCACGCCCTTGGGGCGGCGCTCCACCAACACGATCGCTGAACCCTGCTCCACCTGAGGCGACCCGAGGGCCATCACCCTGACGAGCCACCGCACTGGACCTTTGTGGCGATTGTTACCAAAGCTGGACCGGTGGGACCGGAGTATGCGGCCATGGCTGAGTCGCAATCCACCTGGAGGGGACGTGTCGCGCTCCAGTTCGAGCGAAGAGGCTCGGCGGGGGGCGAACGAACCATTCACCAAGGACAGGCCAGCTCCCCGCTCAAATTGCAGCGCGCCCAGTGGCAGAGCAGTGGCCACTGCGAGCTGCCGATCCTGCACACCGCCGGGGGCTTGGTCGGTGGTGACGAACTCGAGATCAGCGCCCAGCTCGCACCCCAGAGCCAGGCCCTACTCACCAGCGTCGCAGCCCAGAAGGTCTACGGAAGCGTTGGACGCTCCCGCCAACAACCGCAGGGACGCTGGTCTCGGCAAGCCTTGAGGTTTGAACTCAAACAGGGCAGCCAACTCGAATGGCTTCCGCAGGAGCTGGTGCTCTACGCCAATGGCCTGTTCGAGCAGACCTGCCGTATCGAGCTGGAACCGGGTGCCAGCTTCCTCGGAGCGGAGGTCGTGCGCCTGGGGCGAACCGCCGCGGGGGAGTCCCTCGAGCAGGGCTGCTGGCGTTCCGCCCTGGAGATCCACCGCAGCGGAGCCAACGGCGGACGCTGGGAATTGGTCGATCGCCTGGAGCTCAAGGATGCAGCTCTGACGGGGGAACACGGCATGGCAGCCCAGCCGGTCTTCGGCTCCCTGACCTGGATCGCCGGGGACCCACTCCCCCCAGCTGTCATCGAAGAATTACTCCAAGCCTGCCGCCAGCAGCGCGCTGGTCTCGAAGGAACCATGGCCTGCGGCGCCCTCGAGCAGGGCCTGGTGGCCCGCTATCGCGGCCCCTCCAGCCAAGCCGCCCGGTTCTGGTTCTGCCGCATCTGGGCCTTACTTCGCTCCATCCAAGGGCAATCCCCGCCGGAGCTTCCCCGGGTCTGGCCCTTTCAGGAAAACCCCTTGGAGCAGGCGGCTGAGTGTTCAGCCTGAACAGAGGACGGTCCAGCGCGCAACCAGAGTGAAGGCTTCTGATCAACTGGATCAGGCTCCTGCCCCGCCATGCATCTGACCCCTCAGGAGAAGGACAAGCTCCTGATCGTCACCGCGGCCCTCTTGGCCGAACGCCGGTTGAACCGCGGCCTCAAGCTCAACCATCCCGAGGCGGTGGCCTGGCTGAGCTTCCTGGTGCTCGAAGGAGCACGGGACGGAAAAACCGTGGCGGAACTCATGGCCGAGGGGACCACCTGGCTGAGCCGAGATCAGGTGATGGAGGGCATCCCTGAGCTGGTCCACGAAGTCCAGATCGAGGCGGTGTTTCCCGACGGCACCAAGCTCGTGACCCTGCATGACCCCATTCGCTGATCGGCCATGGCTGCACTCATTCCCGGCGAACTGATTCCCGAACCAGGGGAGCTGGAGCTCAACAGCGGACGCCCCATCACCACGGTGCTGGTGGCGAACACCGGAGATCGCCCCGTTCAGGTGGGCTCCCACTTCCACTTCTTTGAGGCCAATGCCGCCCTGCAGTTCGACCGCGAGGCCACCCGGGGACAACGGCTCGACATTCCTGCGGGCACGGCGATCCGCTTTGAGCCTGGCGACAGCCGCGAAGTGCAGCTGATTCCCTTCGCAGGCGGACGACGCGTCTTTGGCTTCAACGGCCTGATCAACGGCCCCCTCGACTGAACGGACACCCCATGCCCTACCGGATTTCCCGCCGTCAGTACGCCGAGACCTACGGCCCCACCACCGGCGATCGCCTGCGCCTGGCGGACACAGAGCTGATCCTTGAGGTGGAACGGGACCTCACCGTCTACGGCGATGAAGTGAAATTCGGCGGCGGCAAGGTCATCCGCGATGGCATGGGGCAAGCCCAGACCACGCGGGCAGCCGGAGCGGTGGACACCGTGATCACCAATGCCCTGATCCTCGACTGGTGGGGCATCGTCAAAGCCGACATCGGCATCCGCGATGGCCGCATCTGCGGCATTGGCAAAGCGGGCAACCCGGATACCCAGGCAGGGGTCGACATCGTCGTGGGCCCAGGCACCGAAGCCATCGCCGGGGAGGGACACATCCTCACCGCGGGCTCGATCGACACCCACATTCACTTCATCTGCCCCCAGCAGATCGAAACGGCCCTGGCCAGTGGGGTGACCACCTTGCTCGGCGGCGGTACCGGCCCGGCGACGGGAACCAACGCCACCACCTGCACCCCCGGGGCCTTCCACATCAGCCGGATGTTGCAGGCCGCTGAGGGGCTGCCGGTCAACCTGGGCTTCTTTGGCAAGGGCAACGCCTCCACCCCAGAGGCGATTGAGGAGCAGGTCCAGGCCGGCGCTTGCGGGCTCAAGCTGCATGAGGACTGGGGCACCACTCCGGCGGCCATCGACTGCTGCTTGAGCGTTGCCGATCGGATGGATGTGCAGGTCTGCATCCACAGCGACACCCTCAATGAAGCGGGCTTTGTCGAGGACACGATCCGAGCCATCGGCGGCCGCACGATCCACACCTTCCACACCGAAGGGGCCGGTGGTGGTCACGCCCCCGACATCATCAAAATCTGCGGCGAAGCCAACGTCCTGCCGAGCAGCACGAACCCGACGCGCCCCTACACCCGCAACACGCTCGAGGAGCACCTCGACATGCTGATGGTGTGCCACCACCTCGATCCGAAGATTCCGGAGGATGTGGCCTTCGCCGAGTCGCGCATCCGCCGCGAGACCATCGCCGCCGAGGACATCCTTCACGACATCGGCGCCTTCTCAATCATCGCCAGCGACTCCCAGGCCATGGGCCGCGTCGGTGAGGTGATCACCCGCACCTTCCAGACGGCCCACAAGATGAAGGTGCAACGGGGCGCACTCCCCGAGGACAGCGGCCGCAACGACAACACCCGCCTGAAGCGCTACATCGCCAAGACCACCATCAACCCTGCCATCGCCCATGGCCTCGATCAGCAGGTGGGCTCTGTGGAAGTGGGCAAGTTGGCGGATCTGGTGCTGTGGAAGCCCGGCTTCTTTGGGGTGAAACCAGAACTCGTGATCAAGGGGGGCTCCATCGTCTGGGCCCAGATGGGCGACGCCAACGCCTCCATCCCCACCCCTGGCCCCGTCCATGGACGGCCCATGTTTGCCGCCTTCGGGAAAGCCTTGGCCCCCAGTTGCCTCACCTTCGTGAGTCAAGCGGCCCTGGACAACGACGTACCCCGGAGACTGGGACTGGAACGCTCCTGCGTCCCGGTGCTCAATACCCGCAGTGGGATCAGCAAGGCGGCGATGAAAAACAACACCGCCCTGCCCAAGGTGGAGGTGGACCCCCAGACCTACGAGGTCTTTGCCAACGGCGAACTACTCAGCTGCGAACCCGCCGAGGTGCTGCCGATGGCGCAGCGCTACTTCCTGCTCTAATTGCAGCCCTGGACGGAGATCCGGTAGGTGAAGCCCGTGGCCGCCTGATCGCCGCTGGCGCCGATCTTGAAGTTCACCTGGTTCACCGTTTTGCCGGGAACAGCACGAACGGTCCACTGACGGCCGGTGCCGACATTGGGGGCATAGGAGTCATTGACGACCTGGAGATTGGAGCCATCGGTGAACTTCAGGTAGGCCTGAATCGGATACGTCGCGCTCACCGAGGAGTTGGCGGTGAAGAACAGCTTGTAGCTGCTGTAGGGCTGGTTAACGAAGAAATCGGTGTTCCAGTTCGGGCGGCTGAAGGGCAAGGGGCTGCCCAGGCTGATGGTCTTGGTGACGATGTTGCTCTGGCCATTACCGCCCACGGGGGCGAGGAACTGACAGGAGGCCAAAGCCGGGGCAGACGCCATGAGGGCACCAGCGCCGATCAAGGCGGTGACTCCAGCACGCATGAAAGCCGACATCGAAAAGAACGATCACTGGTTTCGCTCTAGCCAGAGCTGACCAGGATGGAAAGCACTGCAGGAAACACCCCAAATGGCCCTGTCGCGCAGCCTCGGCCTGCGCAGCCTGACCCTGGCGGTGGTGAGCGGCACCATCGGCTCGGGCTGGCTGTTCGCACCCTTCTATGCCGCCCGCAGCGCCGGGGCTGCGAGCCTGATCGCTTGGCTCCTGGGCGGAGTGCTGGCCTTTGGCCTGGCCATGGTCTTCGCCGAACTCGGGGCACTGGTACCCAGCTCCGGCGCCCTGGCGCAAATCCCAATGCTCAGCCATGGCCGCCTGGCCGGGTTCATCGGCGGATGGTGCGCCTGGGTGGCCTACCTGGCCCTTCCCACCATTGAGGTGCTGGCGATGATCGAGTACCTGGCCAGCGACCTGCCCTGGCTCACCCTCGATGGCGGCCAAGGCCAGGTGCTCAGTCCCTGGGGCATGGCCTTCGCCGCTCTGCTGCTGGTGCTGATGACCTGGGTGAACTTGGCGGGGGTGCGCACCCTGGCCCGCTGGATTGACACCCTGACCAGCTGGAAGCTGGTCATTCCCCTCCTGATTTCGGCCGTCCTGATGCTCAGCGCATCGGACTGGAGCAATCTGCTGGTGACCGTGGGAGCACCCGGCGCAGGGGAGAACTGGCTGCCCGGCATTGTTCATGCCATCAGCAGTGGCGGCATCCTCTTCAGCCTGCTGGGATTTCGCACCGCCATGGATTTGGCGGGCGAAGCCAGAGACCCCCAACGCACCGTGCCCCTGGCCATGGGCCTTGGACTGGGGCTCTCCATCGCCATCTATCTGGCGCTGCAGCTGGCCTTTCTCGTGGCGGTGCCCCACAGCAGCCTGGGCGCGGGCTGGGGAGCGCTGCAGCTGAGCGCCCACGGCGGCCCCCTGGCGGCGATCGCCATGGGACTCGGTCTGAGCTGGGTCGTGGGGTTGCTGCTGAGTGATGCGGTGATCTCCCCGGGAGCGACCGCCATGACCTACTTGGGGCTCTCCGGCCGGGTGGCCTGGATGATGGGCAGCCTGCGTCTGCTGCCCAGACGGCTGGAGCACCTCAACCGCCAAGCCGTGCCCAGCACAGCACTCATCCTGAGCTTGGTGATTGGCGTTGTGATGCTGCTGCTTGGCCCCAGCTGGCAGCAGATCGTGAGCTTCCTGACCGCCTGCTTGGTGATTGCCTTGGCCGTTGGGCCCGTCAGCCTGCTGGCCCTCCGTCAGCAGCTCCCGACTGCCCATCGCGCCTTTGCGCTTCCTGCTGCCGCACTGGTCTGTCCGCTGACCTTCATGGCCGCCAGCTGGGCTGTGCTCTGGTGCGGACGCACAGCCGTTGAAGGCGCCATCGCCCTCGTCCTGGTTCCGGCCCTGATCTTTACGGGAGTCAACCGATGGCAAGGCCGACCGCTCGATGGGACGCATGGCCGTTGGTGGTTTGGCTACTTAATCGGCCTGCTGCTGATTGCCGAGCTGAGCGGCTCCAATCGCCTGATTCCCGGCGGCGAACTGACACAGATCGCTCTGGCCAGCGCCTTCTCCTTGGCCGTTTTCCCCTTCGCTGTGCGATCCCGCCTGCCGCAGGTCTCGAGCGAAGCCCAGGTCCAAATCAATTAATCGACCGCCGCTGTCGATGGCCAGTTGCTGACATGGGTCGCGACCGGGGATCACTGGCGAACGGCTCAGGCACACCATGAACTAGGCACATTCACCTACAAAAACTAGAAATCAAGGCGCAATCAGGGGCGATCCCAAAGAAAACGTGAAGGGCTTTTTTGTTTGCCTTCCAAAGGCTCACGTTTGATTGCGTGGGGAAACGAACACAGAGCTGGGAGACATTCACCGGCCTTAGAAATCACCCAGTCAGCAGTCGGATTCATGGGCGACCATCTGCATCTCGTCGGACTCACCGGTGATGGCTGCCGGATCGCCCGTGACGGGGGCGGCGGCTATGTCGTGAACCACAACGACAGCGACGGAAGCTGGGAGCGGGTCGCCAACCTCCCCGCGGCCTATGCCGTTTGCGAGCGCTTCAGCCAACGGGACGCCCTCGGGCTGCCCAATTGGCGCGCCGAGGCCTAACGACCAGAAGGCAACTGGCCCAACCCTGATTAGCGTTAGTCCAACCCTTGGAAGGTTGTGATGACAGCCCCCTCCAGCAGCTGCACTGACCGCCCGGGCCGCGCCGGGATCAGCAGTGACAGCTTTTCTGCCCGCAAAGAACAGGCCCTGGTGATCTTGCTGGCCCAGTCCCTCGCCGAGGCACAGATCGGCCGGGCCGATGCCCAGGCCAGCCAAGGCCTCTGGAATGAGGTGGCGGAACTGGAGCTTGACCCAGATCGGATCATCAACCTGCTCTACGGCGGCGAAGACCTAAGCGATCGAGCAGCCCTCAAGGAACGGGATCAGCAGTGGCTCTCCGCCCAGGTGCGCCGAGCACCTCGCGGATGGTCCCTGCGAACCCTGCACCTGGGACGGCCTCAGCCCTATTTGAGCGGAATCGGCATCTCCACGAGGGCCGGCTCAGGGGCGCAGCTTTCAACGCGCTGACTGACGACATCGCCAATCACCACGATGGACGGGGAGGCCAGCTCCGCCTCCTGAACGGCTGCAGCCAAACCACCCAAGGTGGAGACCACCACCTTCTGCCCCCGCACCGTGCCTTGCTGCACCGCCGCAGCAGGGGTTGAGGCGTCCAGGCCGCCGGCAATCAACTCCTCACAGATATGGGGCAGGTTGTGCAGGCCCATGTAGATCACCAGGCCATCACTGCTGCGGGCTAAGCCGCGCCAGTCCACCCCAGGACGACGCTTATCAATCTCCTCGTGACCGGTCACGAAGGTGACGGAACTGCCCGCACGGCGATGGGTCACGGGAATGCCGACATAGGCAGGGGCGGCGATCCCAGCCGTCACCCCGGGAACCACCTCGACGGCGATCCCATGACGCTCGAGGTGGGCCGCCTCCTCACCGCCACGACCAAAGAGAAAGGGATCCCCACCCTTCAGACGCACCACGCAGCGATGGCGCTTGGCCATCTCCACCAGCACGGCATTGGTGCTGGGTTGGGGCACAGAGTGATGGCCCCGGCGCTTCCCAACGAAGTGCTGCTCGGCACCGTCCGGCACCAAGGCCAAGACCTCGCGCGGCACCAGTGAGTCATAGACCAGGGCATCGCACTGGCTAAGCAAACGCTGGGCCTTGACCGTCAGGAGGTCGGGGTCACCGGGACCAGCCCCCACCAGATACACCTTGCCGGCAACGTCAGCGGTCATGGCAGATCGAGCAGGAGGTTGAACAAGAACTGACGGGTGGCCGGACGCTCCAGCAGCGCCAGACAGGGGGAGACGTCCGTCCGTAGGTGGGCCGTCATCCGATTGGGCGCAAGGGCCAAGGGCAATGCCGCCGCATCGCTCGGGGCGCTTCGGTCTGCACTTAAGCAGGGCACCCCCAGGTAGCGGCTCAGGGCCGAGAGGTAGCGATCCGCCACCCCTGGCCGAAGGGGATGGTGCAACACAGCCGGAGCATTCAGCGCGCGCAAATGCTCCAACCAGGGGCCCCAGGCCCCGAGGAAAGGAAGCGTGCACACCTGATGCCCTTCTCGGCGCAGCCGATCACGGATCCCCGGGACATCACTGCGGGCATGGCTGCCGGGCGTCAGCAGCAGGGGCACCAACAGCAGCGATTGCCCCTGGGGCAGCTCCAGAGGATCAGCCGTGAGGGCTTGCAACCAAACCGGAGCCTGACGGGCCTGGGCGAGATCGTTCAGCAGCTCAGTGATGACCTGGGGAATCTGCCCACCGGCGTGGCCGTGGACCACCAAGAACAAGGGCGACTGCCCAGCAGCGGAGGGCTTCGGTAGCAACGGCCACCGCCAGCACCCCGGGCCTGCTGATGGAGTCACATCCACCGGATTCATAGGAACACGATGCCAGCCGCCCGCCCCTTGCCCAGCTCCCGCCGCAGGCCCCAGAGCAGCTACGGACGCCCCCGCTACCGGGAGATGCAGCCCACCCCGCAGTGGAGGCGCGAACTCGATGCCGACTTCGCCGCCATGGGCAAGGTCTGGCAAATGATTCGCAGTGGAGCGACGCGAATGCTGGGCGAAATCGGACGCCAATACTGAGCTGCGCGGGGCCGAAGAGCGTGACCATCAACCCGGAAGATGGGGCCCCTTTAGGTATCCGTTGACACCCTTTTCACCACTCCCCTTGGACGGCGTCGATCCGTAACAACGGCGACAAAGCAGTGCAGAGGGCGAATGATTTGATTCCCCCCACTAGTCGTTCTTTGTTTTGGAAACGGCTCAGTTGCTGACTTCATCTGAACCGATTTCCCATGGTGGCGACGCCAACGATGTCCAACGCAAACGAGATACCCAGCGCACTACCGAGCTGGCTCGAAGGTAAGAAGCTCAATAAGATTGAGCAGAACAAAGCTGACAAAGACGGCCTACTCGTCGGCAGCGAAATCGAGACGTTCGCCAAACTTGGATGGGAGAACGTCGATGAGACGGATCTTCAGCTGCGACTGAAGTGGTACGGAATGTTCTGGAGACCCAAAACTCCAGGGCTGTTCATGATGCGCCTGCGGGTTCCCAACGGGGTGATCTCCGCAGAGCAGCTTCGGGTCGTCGGCAACATCGTGGCTCGCTACGGCAGCAACGGAAGCGCTGACATCACCACGCGCCAAAACATCCAAATGCGCGGCATCCTCCTGGAGGACCTGCCCGAGATTCTGGGTCAACTCAAAGCGGTTGGCCTGACCACCATCCAATCGGCCTTCGACAACCCCAGGAACGTCACCGGAAATCCCATTGCCGGCATTGACCCCCTGGAGATTGTCGACACTCGCCCGTACACCCAGGAGCTCGAAAACTTCCTCACGAGCAACCACCAGGGCAACCCCGAGTTCTCCAACCTTCCGCGGAAGTGGAATACGGCTGTCGCTGGTGCACGCGACAACTTCCTGCTCCACAACGACATCGCCTTCCACCCCGTTGAGCGCAACGGCGAGATGGGCTTCGGCGTCTGGATCGGCGGCATCCTCTCCTCCCAGATGAATGCCTATGCCATTCCCTTGAATGCTTGGGTCAAGCCAGATCAAATCTGTGCGATCACCGAAGCCGTGATCAAGATCTGGAGGGACAACGGCGAGCGGGACAAGCGCCCTAAGGGTCGCTTCCGCCTGTACCTCGACGAGGTTGGCCTGGAGGCTTTCCGGGCCATGGTGGAAGAACGCTTTGGTCCGCTGACCCCAGATCCAGGTTCAGTCTTCGACGCTGAACCCCGCTCCCACTACGGCATCCACCCGCAGAAGCAGCAGGACCTGCACTACGCCGGTGTCCATGTTCCCGTCGGACGCCTGCTGGCCGAAGACTTCCAAGACATTGCCGCCCTTGCCGAGCGCCATGGCGACGGCAGCGTGCGCCTGACGGAAGATCAAAACGTGATCTTTACCGGCATCAGCAGCGCTCAACTCCAGGCCTTTGAAACGGAACCACTGCTGCAGCGCTTCAGCCTGAACCCCAGCCACATTGCCGCTGGCACCGTCAGCTGCACCGGCAACAGCTACTGCAGCTTTGCCCTCACCAACACCAAGGATCAAGCCCTCGCTGCTGCTGAAGCGCTGGATCGTGAATTGGTCCTTCCGGAGGAACTGAAGATCCACTGGACGGGCTGCCCCAACACCTGCGGCCAGGCCTACATGGGCGCCATTGGTCTCACCGGAACCAAAACCAAACAGCCCGATGGCGGCATGGGCGAGGGCTACAACATCACCATTGGCGGCTCCCAAGGTGCCAACCCTCAAATCGGCGAGATGCACCGCAAAGGAGTTCCCGCCAGTGAAATCCAAGCGGTGCTGAAAGAGGTTCTCATTGAACAGTTTGGCGCCAAGCCCAGGACGTAAAAAGCCGCAGTCCGCACTACACATTTACCGGCATTTTTGAGACCAGGTGCTCCTTTCTTCTGAAGCCTGTCCTCAATCAGATCGCACCGTCTCACCCTCAACTTCGGACGCATGTCTTCATCAACGACGCAACAAAAGAGAGATGTCTTCTCTCGGTTTGTGAATTGGCTGAGCAGCAGTGGCACTGACAAAGCTGCCGTCAACAGGCCCCAAGGCAGCCAAGACATCATTTCTCGCTTGATGAACCGCATTAGCGGTTAATTCCTTTCCTCACACATCACTTGCAGAGCAAAACATGAGCGCGACAGCTTCACAGATGGACTATGTCCTACCCAACGAATTAGTCGACGGCATGATTGCTGCCGGCGGCAAAAAAGCAACCGTCAGCGTCAAGAACCTGCTGATCCGCGGTTTCTATTCCGGAGCCATCCTCGGTCTCGCCGTGATCCTGGCCCTGACCGTGGCCGCCCAGAGCAAGATGCCCTTCCTGGGCTCGCTGCTCTTCCCCTTCGGCTTCGCCAGCATCGTCCTCTTCGGCATGGAGCTGGTCACCGGCAACTTCGCCCTGCTGCCCATGAGCGTCTGGGCCGGCAAGGCGAGCTGGAGCGCCACCTTCCGCAACTGGGCCTGGGTCTGGATTGGCAACTTCATCGGCACCGCCGTTGTTGCCCTGATCATGTGGGCCAGCCTGACCAGCGCCGGCACCGTTGAGCCCCTGGCCGCTGCCGACGGCGGTAAGGGCTGGCAGGTCGTGGCCGCCACGATCATCAAGCTCAACAAGCTGAATGTGGTCACCAAGTACGAAGCCCTTGGCAGCACTGGCTTCTTCCTGGCCTTCCTGCGGGGCATGGTCGCCAACTGGCTGGTCTGCCTGGGCGTGACCATGGCCCTGGTGAGCAAGAGCGTTCCCGGCAAGCTGCTGGCCTGCTGGCTGCCGATCACGGCCTTCCAAACGATGGGCATGGAGCACATCGTGGTGAACCAGTTCCTGCATACCGCCGGCCCCCTGCTGGGCTCCGGTGTGTCCTTCGGCAAGGTGATCGTCTGGAACTTCATCCCCGTCACCCTCGGCAACATCGTGGGCGGGATGGTCTTCATCGGGATGCTCTTCTACAGCACCCACCGCACCAAGATGCCCAACGTTCTCCCCAGTGAGCACGACGACAAGCTGGAGCGGGAACTGGCCGCCGAGCTGGGGGCTCGCTGATCAATGGGACTCGCTGTCGCCCCTGCCTCTGACCTTCTTCAGCCCCATGAGGAAGCTGCTCTGAGCGAGCGGCTCGGACGCTGGCGGCGGCAGCCCCTCACCCCTGAAGAACTGAGCGCTCTGCTGCCTCGGGTCTCCGATCCCACCCTTGCCCTCAGCCTGGCTGAGCGGCTGGGGATGGCCGGACCCGAGGCCATTGCCTTGATCCTTCCCCTCTGCCAATCGCAGGGCATTTCTCTGCCCCTCATTCGCGCCCTGGGAATCTGTCATCACCCCCAGGCCTGCACCCAACTCCTGGCCTGGCTGCCAGAGGCCGGACCCCTGGAGCCCGATGTGCTCGAAGCCCTCGGCTGCTGGGGCAATCTGATCGATTTCAGGATCATCGAATCAGCGCTGAGCGCACCTGGCCAGAGCCATCGCCTGGCAGGCCTCAGCCTGCTGACCTTCCGCAATCGCAGCCTGACGGCCGAGGAGGTCCTACGCCTGACGACGCCTCTGCTGCAGGACTTTCGCGCCGATGTGGTGATTGCCACGATCAAGCTGCTGCAACGGCGCAACGAACCCAGCGTCTTAGCTGCCATTCGCGGCTGCATCAGCACCGAAGCTCTGCCCCGCGTCGCTGAAGCGGCACTCCAGGCCCTCGGTTGCATCGGCAGCCTGGAATGCTGCCAGCAGCTGCTGGAGCTTCGAGGCGAATTGGCTGGCACAGCCTTAGAAGAGCCGCTGCGGCGTCAACTCAAGGCTCAGGTCAGGCATCAAGCCCTGGTCGAGCAGGCCTTGGCATAACTATTCATTTCTACAATTCGCCACAAAAAAAGCCCACCGTTGGTGGGCTTTTGCTTTGGGAGCCGAAGCTCACCATTTCTTATAAGGAAGGAACTTGCCGCACATGGTGACCTTCACTCGGTTACCAGCAGGGTCTTCAACTTTGTCCACATCCAAGGTGAAATCAATGGCGCTCATAATGCCATCACCAAACTTCTCTTGGATCACGTCCTTCAGGGGCATTCCGTACACCTGCATGATCTCGTAGAAGCGATAGATCAGCGGATCAGTCGGGATCACAGGATCCAGACCGCCCTTGGTCGGGAACGACTGCAGTGCCTCGGTAATGGCATGGTCAAGGCTGAGCAGTTCAGCCAGCTTTTGGGCTTCTTCAGCCGAAGCGGTGGACTGGCAGTAGAACAGCGAAGCGATCCACACTTCATCGCGACCCAGGGCGGCCTCCAGATCAGCGAAGCTCAGCCCTTTGGCCTTCTTCGCCGCCATCAACGTCGCCGTGATTGTGGCGGGAGAGGGAGCTGCCAACGAGGGCATTGAAACAGGAGTAACCGTCATGGAGACAGGCCAGAATTGATGAGAGGAGTGAACAGAATGAAGCGCAATCTGCGTTCTGCTCGCATGTCAGATTCGCTGCAGATGGGGATCAACTTCGCAGCCTTTGTTACCGAGCCTGAAACAACTTGGTAGCTGCTGCTACCAGATCGGGCCTTGTCGGCACGGAGAATCCAGTGAGAACGAGCTCTTCTGTCGGCTTGACCTACGCCGCTCCCCCAACCGACGGCCCGCCGAATGGCCGTGAGCTGTTCAAGGCCTATCTGCGCAAAGTCGGCAGTGGCGAGCACACCAGTAGTGGACTGACGCGCGAAGAAGCCGCCCACGCTCTGGAACTGATGCTCGATGGGGCCGCTAGCCCGGCCCAAATCGGCGCCTTCCTGATCGCCCACCGCATCCGCCGGCCTGAGCCTCAGGAGCTCACCGGGATGCTGGATGTGTACCGAAAGCGGGGCCCGCAGCTGACAACCGGCAAGCCAGCCATCAGCTTCGGCATGCCCTTTGACGGGCGCACGCGCACCGCTCCGATCTACCCCCTAACCGCCCTGGTGCTCTCGAGTGCCGGACTCCCCGTGGTGCTGCAAGGGGCCGGCCGCATCCCCGTGAAATACGGGATCACGGCCCAGGAGCTGTTCGCCTGCTTGGGCCTGCAGCTCGCCGGCCGAAGCGTCGAGTGGGTCCAGGCCAAGCTCAACGCTTGCGATCTGGCGTTGGTCCATCAACCGGACCACCTCCCGGATGCCGAAACCCTGATCCCTTACCGCGAGGATCTCGGCAAGCGGCCACCGCTGGCCAGCCTCGAGTTGCTCTGGACTGCGCACCAGGGCGAGCACCTGCTGGTCAGTGGCTTTGTCCACCCGCCAACCGAAGCGCGGGCCTGGAAGGCACTGGACTTAGCGGGGGAAACCAACGTGCTGACCGTCAAAGGCCTCGAGGGGAGCACCGATCTGCCGATCAGTCGGGCCTGCGTGACGGGTCGTCCAACCCGAGAGGAGGACGGGCGCCAGATTCTCCACCCCCGCGACAACGGTTGCTACGGAGCCGACCCGCTTTGGGACGGGCTGGAGACCTGGGGGAACCAAGCGGCCGCCGCCCTAGGCGGGCAAGGGGAACTCGCGACCGCCTTGATCTGGAATGCAGGCACCTACCTCTGGCAGGCCGGACTGGAGGCGAACCTCACCGACGGCCTCGAGCGCTGCCGGGACCTGCTGAGCTCGGGGGTGGTGATGGCCCACCTCCAGCGTCTGCGCCAGGAGATGGGCTGAGAGCAACCAATCAGCGCTCGCCCAGCACCTGCCACATCGCCGCTTGGCCAGCAATCACGGGCTGCACCGACGCGGGTGCGGAAGCCGAGATGGAGGCACTACGGATGAGTTGGACGCCCAAGGAGGCGACAACAAAGGCTCCAAGGAAACCTGTGGCGATCGTCAGGGGATGGCGGCCCTGAACCGCAACTCCAGTTTTGGTTGCCATGACGGCATGGGGGATTCAACCCATCCACTATGGAGACGTCAGCCAACCCTCGCCAGCTGAACCGGTCCAAAACGTTGTGGACGCCGCCGGCGCCATGGACCAGGCGGCCGCCCCTGCGAGAAGTCGATCGCTGCTCACCCAGCCGTGGGAACTGCCCAGCAGAACCCCAAGAGCAACGGCCAAACGCATGGTGAACGGAAGAATTGAAGGGAGTTTGAAGAGACCAACGCACCGATTTGGCCGCCGTTGACACCAAACCCATCCGCCGGGAGCAAGCAATCCTCAGAAGCGTCAAAATCACTACCAGAACGACGTCTGGCCGTGACAACTGAGGCCCCCTCAGCAAGCCATTGCTTTGACTTTGAAAGCGATTTCATCGGCAACTGGCGCTGCATTCCCCTCTGCGTGCGCCGCAAGCTGGACCTCTGCGGCATCAAGCTCAAGCTCAACCATTGGCTCGCCCTCAACCAAGACGAGCGGCAAACACTTGTCGACTGGCTCGACACCCAAGACGCGCTTGAGCAACTGGGGGAGCACCTCTTGAGTCGCACGGAGGCCATGGCCGACGGTCAGGCCAAAACGCTGCCGATCGCCAGCGGCGAGCCCTGGCAAAACCCGCAGCAGATTCCCGAGGTCTTGATCGAGGCCGCGCAACTCCGCGGCATCCCCCTGCAAACAGAGCAATGGGTCGCGCTCAACGAATTAGAGCGGTTTGCCCTGTGCAAGCTGGCCAGGCCAGGGCATGACCACCACAACTTGGAGGCCGCCTTTAGCGAAGTGCTGGGCTGAACCAGCGCCGCAGGGCCTCCAGGCGCCCCGCCTCCTGCTCCACCGGTTTGACCACCGACACCGCCGGGGCAACGATGACCGCGCAGGCCTTGAGTTCAGGCTGCTTGGAGACGGGACAGGCCTGATCGTGCATCAAGGTATTGGCCTCGCAGGCCTTCTCCTGGGTAAACCCCCAATGCATCGGAAGAAACACCGACCCCCGGCGGATGCGATCGGTGACTTTGACGTTGGCGGTGATGTGTCCGCGGCGTGAACTCACAGCCGCCAACTCCCCATCCCGCAGCTTGAGCTCAAGGGCATCTTGGGGGTGAATCTCAAGCAGCGGCTCGGGATGCATGGTCTGCAGCCGATCGACCTTTCCCGTGCGGGTCATGGTGTGCCATTGACCGAGATACCGGCCCACGGTGAGCACCAGCGGATAGGTCTCGCAGGGAGGTTCCGCTAATCCCAGGGGTTGGTCGATGCAGAAGCGAGCGCGCCCCGAGGGTGTCGCGAATTGATGGTCGCTGTAGAGCCGCTTGGCCTCGGTGGTGGCTGAACTGCCCGCCGGGAAGGGCCACTGCTGGGGGCCGGCCTCCTCCAACAGGGCATGACTCAAGCCAGAGACATCACAGAGACGCCCGGCCGTGAGCTGACTGAATTCCGCGTACACCTCAGCCGCGGAGTCGTAGCTGAACTGCTCCTCAAAGCCCAGGCGCCGACCCACCTCCGCGAACACCTCCCAGTCGGGCCGGCTCTCTCCGTGGCGAGGGCGATAGGCCGGGCAATAGGTGACCCTCCGCTCGGAATTGGTCATCGCACCGGCCTTCTCGCTCCACTGGGCCGCCGGCAAGACCAGGTGGGCGTAGTGAGCCGTTTCCGTGTCGGCGTAGGCATCGCTCACCACCACCAGAGGGCAGCGCCGCATCGCAGCTTTGACGCGATCGAGGTCCGGCAGGCTCACCAGGGGATTCGTTGCGGCCACCCACCAGAGATCCAGCTCGCCGCGCTCCATGGCCTCCACCTGCTGCCAGGCCGCCAAGCCCGGCGTCGCCGCGATGCTGCCGGCGGGAAGTCCCCAGGCCTGCTCAACCTCCTGACGGTGTTCGGCGTTGGTCACCAGGCGGTACCCCGGCAACAGATGGGACAGGCCCCCGGCCTCCCGGCCACCCATGGCGTTGGGCTGCCCCGTCAATGAAAAGGGTCCCGCTCCCTCTTTGCCGATCTGACCGGTGAGCAGGTGAAGGTTGATCAGGCCGCCGACCACCGCGGTGCCCTCGCGCCGCTGATTGACCCCCATCGACCAGAGACTGAGGACCCGCTCACGCCGGTGAAACAGCTCCGCCACCTCCCGCAGCCGTTTTTCTGGGATGTTGCAAAAGCGGGCGACCTTTCGGGGCGTCCAACGGGCCGCGACATCAAAAAAAGCGTCGTAGTTCTCGGTGTGGTCGTCGATGAACGCCGGGTCTTGACCGTTCTCCCTCAGCACCAGATGGGCCAGACCGTGGAGCAGCGCCAGATCAGTGCCCGGGGCGATGGGCAGATGAATGTCAGCGGCCTTGGCGGTGTCCGTTGAGCGGGGATCGACCACCACGATCGTGACGCTGCCTGGATTGCGTTTTTTGCGCTTCAACAGACGCTGGAACAGGACCGGGTGGCACTCCGCGGTGTTGGTTCCAATCAGGAAAGCCACCGAGCAGTGGTCCAGATCCTCGTAACAGGCAGGGGGGCCATCGGAGCCGAGGCTGCGGGTATAGCCCGCCACCGCGGAGCTCATGCAAAGCCGGGAATTGGCATCGAAGTTGTTGGTGCCCAACGCACCCTTCAACAACTTCTGGGCCAGGTAATAGTCCTCGGTGTGGAACTGGCCAGAGCCGTACATGGCAATGGCGTCAGCCCCCTTGGTGGCCAAGGTGCTGCGGATCCGGCCCACCAGCAGGTCCATCGCCTGCTCCCACCGGATGGGTTGAAACGGGTCGTCCAGGCTGGAGCGATAGAGCGGCTCCCGGAGACGCCCACGGTCCAAGGTCTCGCCGACGGTCGCACCCTTGATGCAGACCTGGCCCAGGCTTGAGGGGTGCTGGCGATCGCCCCGCGCGGTCCAGATCGGATTGCCCTCGGCGTCGCGCTTGACCGCCTGACCGGGCAAAGCCGGCGGAATCAGCTCAAGCCCACAACCAACACCGCAATAGGGGCATTGGCTACGCACGTTGCCGGAAGCGGACTGGGCCATGACCAGGAACGAAACAAGGTCGAAAGAAAAAGGGGCGGCTCGTGATGGCCGCCCCCTGAGAACCCCAGCGACGGGGAGGATTAGGCGTTAACGAGAGCCTTCTCGTCCGCATGCTCTTCAGCGAAGGAGCCCTTGGGCTCTTTCAGGAAGAAGAAGCAGAGGAAAGCGACGATCAATCCCGCAGTACCGAGGATTTGGAAGAAGGCGCTGTTGGAGGAGGCAATGATCTCCGCAGAGGGATCTTTGCCACCACCCATCCACATCGGCAGCAGGCTGAAGATCGTCAGGTAAGCAACCGCACCAACGTTGCCGTAGGCGCCCACAAGACCTGCGATCTGCCCCGTCACACGCTTCTTGACCAGCGGCACCATCGCGAAGGTCGCACCTTCACCGGCCTGAACGAAGAACGAGGCCAGCATCGTGATCAACACCGCGACGGTGATGCCCAGGGAGCCGGAGAACGCGCCGGGCTTGATCATGCTCATGATCAAGTAACCAATGCCCAAGCCGCCGGTCAGGAAGGCCATGGTGTTTTTGCGGCTGCCGAGCTTGTCGGAAATCAGACCGCCACCGGGACGAGCCACCAAGTTCACAAAGGCAAAACAGGACGCCAGGATGCCGGCTGTTGCCTTCGGCAGATCAAACGTGGTCTCAAAGAAGGTCGGCAGCATGGAGACAACCGCCAACTCAGATCCGAAGTTCACGATGTAGGTGAGCTCCAGAATGGCGACCTGCTTGAACTCGTAGCGGTCTTCCTTGGGATATTGCTTAACGCCGTTGATCAGATCGCGGTTGGTGCGAATAATGCCCCAGGTCTGGAAGCCGAACCAAACCAGAACTGCCAGGAGCGCCAGGGGATAGGTGCCGGCGTTCAGGAAGCCAACTTTTTGCAGGCGCCAGCAGAGCACGCAGAGAATGGCCGCAAAGGGAACATTCATGCCCAGCAGGCCCCAGAAATCCCGCATGGAAGTCACCTCAAGACCAGCAGACTTGGCCGGCTTTTGGTAGGCCTTACCGGGGGGAGTATCAGTGACGTTAAAGAAGTAGATCACCCCATAGACGGCCGAAATAATGCCGGTCAGAGCAATCGCACCACGCCAATTCAAGATGGCGCCCGTGGGCAGCTCGAAGCCACCTGAGAAAGACAGGAAGCCAGCCAGGGCTACAAGGGTCAGCGCAGAGAAGGCCGAGCCAAAGTTGCCCCAACCGCCGTAGATCCCTTCCGCCAGGCCGATTTCCTTGGGCGGGAACCATTCGGCCACCATGCGGATACCGATCACAAAGCCGGCACCAACGATGGAGAGCAGCAGGCGAGCAACCACCAGCTGATTGAAGTCCTGCGCTGATGCAAACAGCAGGCAGGGGATCACCGAGAAGACAAGAATCGCCGAGTAGGTCTTACGGGGACCGAACTTATCCAGCAGCATGCCGATGAGCACGCGAGCAGGAATTGTGAGGGCAACGTTGCAGATCGCAACGGTACGGATTTGACCAAGGTCGAGGCCAAGATCAGCCTTAACCGTTGTAGCCAGTGGAGCCAGGTTGAACCAGACGACAAACGTCAGGAAGAAGGCGAACCAGGTGAGATGAAGAGTGCGATATCTCCCCTGGAGCGACCAAAGATCGCCAAGCATGGAGGACAGGGACAGTGGAGTAAGCCCAGGCCTTCAAAAAGCAGCGACCGGGGGAATCGCGCATCAAGCGCTGACGGAATTGGACCACCCGAGAGCCACCCCAACGGGTAACGACAGCTACCAAAGATCAATCCAGGCCCCGGACCGGACGCGGGCTAATCAATGCAATCAACCAGGCTTATCGCCTGTCCGAGCAACAAGGCCCAGGGATTTGTTTGGTAGCAACAGCGACATTAAGAGCGGTTCCCAGCGCTACATCGTGCAGGCATGACTCCAGTGCGGATCCATGGCGCCGTGCTCTGCGGCGGTGCGAGCCGGCGCATGGGCCAAGACAAGGCAGCACTCCCCCACCCCGATGGCGGGAGCTGGCTTTCACGCACTGCGGAGCTCCTCAGTCGAGTCTGTGAATCGGTCGCGGTTTGCAGCCAACACCCAAGCCATGCGGCATTGGTGGCCGGGCTCGAGCGGGTCCACCTCACCCTGGAGCCCCCGCCTGCCCAAGGCCCCCTCAGGGCCCTTGCACAGGTGCTTTCCAGCACAGGCGACAGCGCTGTGCTGATCGCTCCGGTGGACATGCCCCGCCTGAGCCAAGAGACGCTGGAGTCGCTGATCACCCAGTGGGAGCTCGCGCCAGGCCAGGCTGCGGTGGCCCATGACGGCCAACAGCTGCAGCCCCTGCTGGGGATCTACCCGGGTGGAGCCAAGCAGCGCAGCACCCTCGCCCAGGCGCTAGAGGCGGGGGAGCGGCGCTGGCAGGGCTGGCTCGCCACCATCCCCCATCAAGCTGTGGTGCTTCCTGCCCAGCAACTCCTCAATGCGAACACGCCTGCGGAGCGCGCCAGGCTGATGCCATGAGCCCAGGACCGGCCACCGATCAACTCCAGCGTCCCCTTGGGGTCCTGCGGCTCTCTTTGACCGCGCGCTGCAACTTGGCTTGCCCCTACTGCCAACCGGACGGGGAAGAAGCACCAGACCGACTGACAACGGAGCAGCGTCTGCGGGTGATCGAAGCGGCCTGCAGCCTGGGGGTCAGCAGCCTGCGCCTAACCGGTGGGGAACCGCTGCTGACGCCTGATCTGGAGGAATTACTGGAGGCCATCGGCCTCGCGCGGAGGCACACCAACAGCCCCCTGCGGGACTTGAGCGACACCGCTTTAACGACCAATGGCCTGCTGCTCAGCCCTGAGCGAGCCCAGCGGCTGCGGCGAGCAGGGTTGCAGCGCATCACCATCAGCCTTGATGCCGTCGCGCCTGAGCGTGTCGGGGAGATGAGCGGCCGGCCGCACCAGGGAGCACAGCTCCTGCAGCAGGTCTTGGCGGCCATCGCCGCGGCCAAGGCCGCTGGATTTGATCCCGCCGTTGGCGCGCTGAAGCTCAACAGCGTGATCCAGCGGGGACGCAACGACGATCAATTGCTACCTCTCGCCGCCCTCGCCCGCGACCAGGGCCTGGAGTTGCGGCTGATCGAAACCATGGATGTGGGCAACCGCAACGGCTGGTCCCCCGAGCAGGTCGTGCCCGCTGCCGAAATGATCGAGCGCCTGGGCAGCCGATGGCCCCTGGAGCCCCTGGGACGCCCTACCCATGGCACCGCCAGCCGCTGGCGTTACCGGGATGGCCGCGGGGCCGTTGCCGTCGTGGCCTCCATCACGCAACCGTTCTGCGGCGACTGCAACCGGCTACGGGTCACAGCCAATGGCATGGCCTACACCTGCCTGTTTGCCTCGCAGGGCCAAGACCTCAAGCCTTGGCTACAGACCCCGGAAAGCCTTCGCCAAGCGATCGGCCAGCTCTGGAGCCACCGCCGAGATCGCTACAGCGAAGAACGTGCCTCGCGCCTGGCGCAGCCCAAAGCCGAGATGGCCTATCTGGGGGGCTAGAGCCAAGCCAACAGACCCGACAACTTGAGGCTGGCCAACAGCAGCACCAACGCCAGCAGTCGACGAATCCAGACCTCTTGAAACCGCCGGCTGCCGCACCAGCTCCCCAAGGCTCCTGCCAAGGCCACCAGGGGCAACGGGGCCAGCAGAACTGGCACGGGCGGCAGGGCAGAAGCGCCGTAGCTCAGCAGCCAACCACTGAGGCCCGCCAGGGAGTTGCACCAGATAAAGGCCGCTGAGACTCCGGCCGCCAGGCGGATGGGAAGCCAACCCGCCAGCAGCACGAGGGGAGTCAAGAAGATCCCTCCCCCGGTTCCACTCAACCCAGCCAACAGACCCAGCAGGGCTCCGGTGAACAAGACCCAGGGGAGTGGAGGCAGGGCCAAGGCCGCCGCCCCAGGCCCCGCCGTCGGCCGCCAAAGCCGCAGGGCCGAAAAGAGCAACACCACCGCCAAAAACAGGCTCAAGCCATCGCTCGGGAGCTGCCAACTCCCACCCAGCAGCGCCGCGGGAATCGAGCAGGAGAGCAGGGGCAGCAGGAAACGGCGCTGGACGACAACCGGCAGGTGGCCATCGCGGTAGAAACGCCAACTGGCCAGGCTCGCCACCACCAGATTCATCACCAAGGCCATCGGCCGAATCCACTCCAGCGGCACGGCGAAGAGGGCCAGGCTGGCGATGTAGCCAGAGGCGCCCGCATGGCCAACGCAGGCATACAAAAAGGCGATGAGCCCCAGGGCTAAGAGCAGCCCGGGCTCCAGCGCAGTCATGGGGCCTCGGTCAGGCGCGGCAGCAACTGCACCAAGTTGCACGGACGGGTCGCCCCATCCAACTGAGCGGAGATCAGGCGATCCCAAGCCGTTTCCACCGCATCCAGGGAACCCGGCAGAACAAACACGACCGTGCCATTGGCCACACCCGCCAAACAGCGGCTCTGGAGACTGCTGGTGCCGATGGTTTCAAACGACAGCACCCGAAAGAGCTCGCCAAACCCCTCAATGCGTTTATCGAGCAAGGGCTCCACGGCCTCCGGAGTCCCGTCCCGCCCGGTCAAACCGGTCCCGCCACTGGTGATCACCACCTGCACCGCCTCATCGGCGATCCAACGGCTGAGTTCGGCGCGGATGCGGTAGCGGTTGTCCGGCACCAGGCGACGCTCCTGCAGAACATGGCCCGCCGCCTCCAGCCGCTGCTGCAGGGCATCGCCAGAGCGATCCTCGGCCAGGGTCCGCGTATCGGAGACGGTCAGCAGCGCAATCGAAAGGCCCACGCGCGGGATCAAGGGGTCCGTTGATGCTGCCAAACCCCGATCGTCCGCTGGGTAGCGTTTGAGCCATGGGCTCCAGCGCACCCGGCTCGATTCGCATCCGCCTGTTCGCCAGCCTGCGGGAGCAGGCGGGTTGGGCGGAGCGTCAATGGCCGCTCGAGCAGCCCACCACCGCCGAAGAGCTCTGGCGGACGCTGGAGTTGCCCGGGGCCATGGACGCGGTCCGGGTGGCCATCAATCAACGCTTTGCCAGCGCCGAGACGCCTCTGCAGAACGGAGACGAGTTGGCCTTTCTGCCACCGATCTCTGGGGGCTAATGGAGCAGCCCATCGCGATTCAGATTCGACTGCACCTGGAGCGGTTTGAGCCACTGGTCTCCCTACAGCAGTGGGAACAACAGCTGCTCGAGGCGGGCCTGCAACGGGCGGCGGCCTGCAGTTCGTTCATCGGCCGTGTGCGCGCCGGCAACGCCAATGCCAGCAACGCCAGTGCCGTTATCGCCCTCGAGCTTGAGCACTACCCCGGGATGACCGAGGCGGAACTCCAACGCATTGCCGAATCCGTCGGCAAGCGCCATGGCGCCTTGGCCTGCCTGATCGAACACCGCGTCGGCCGCATCGCGGTGAACGACGCCATCGTCTGTGTCGCGGTCTTGGCCGACCGACGCGGGCCAGCCCAACGCTGCTGCCAAGAGCTGCTCGAGGAGCTCAAGCACAACGCCCCCTTTTGGAAGCGGGAATGGAGCGCCGATGGATCCAGCCAGTGGATCGAGGGCAACACCCCGCTCTAGGGCTTCAAAAAATCGGCAGCCGCAGGAGCTGGGCCCAGAGCTCCGCACCCGCCTCCAAGCTCCCCAGCTCCGCGGGAATCTCCAAGAGCAAATCCGCCTGCGCCAGGGAGCCAATCCGGGAGGACGCCTGGGACCCCGCGACCCGGGCCAACAAGCGACCGTCATCGGCCACCACCAAGGACGCCCGGGCCAATTCTGGGCGCCCCGAACCGCGCCGCAGGGGCTGCTCCAACTGAACCCGCAGACGCGGCAGCAGCGCAACCTCAGCCCCCTCCAGCCGTTGCAGCGCCGGCCAGAGCAACTGCAGGGCCGTCACGGCGGCGGCCACGGGATTGCCCGGCAGGCCGAAGAAGGGCCTCCCAGCCACCGTTCCCCAGGCCAAGGGACGACCGGGTTTGAGGAACAACTTCCAGAACCGCACCTCCCCCAGTTCCGCCACCAAGGGCCGGATCCAATCGGTATCCCCCGCAGACACGCCGCCGGTGCTCACCACCACATCAGCGTTCGCCGCCAGCTCGAGCAGGGCCTGACGCAACGGCTCGGGCTGGTCGCCAACCACCCTCTGCACGGCAACCCCGTAGCCCAGGCGTTGCAACAGGGCGCAAAGCAACGTCGAGTTGCTTTCCCAGATCTCCCCCAACTGCCGGGGCTCACCGGGGGGAAGTAACTCATCGCCACTAATCAGCAGACCCACGCGCGGCCGTGACCAAACCCGGCACTGCTGCACGCCACAACTGGCCAGGCGCGCCAACTCCGCTACACCCAAGCGATCCCCGGCCTGGGCCAAGACCCCGCCCGCAGCCGCCTCTTCATCCATGGCGCGGATCCAGGGGTTGACCCCGCAGGCCTTCAGCAAACGGAGCTGGCCATCACAGGCCTCCACCAATTCCTGGGGCAACACCCAACCGCTTCCCTCAGGGACGACAGCCCCCGTCAGGACACGCACGGCCTGTCCCGGCTGCAGGCTCTCGCGAAACGGTGCCCCCGCGGCGGAGCGTCCCATCAGCTGCCAGGAGTCCCCCGGCTCAGGCGGCTCAGAGCCGGCGATGGCATAGCCATCCATGATCGAAGCGCGGAAACCTGGCACGGCTTCCGCCGCATGAAGCGTTTCCGCCAGGGTGCGGCCCAGACAGTCCGCCAGGGGCAAGGACTCCGAGAGCCCCAAGGGTTGCAGCGCCTCCAAGACCAGGGCCCGGGCCTGATCCAGGGGAAGCCCTTCGCGGGGATAGGGCTCAGTCATCACGCTGCCAATCGCCACGCCGCCCGCCGGTCTTGCTCAGGAGGCGCACGGGACCAATCGTCATGGCGGGATCGACCGCTTTAACCATGTCGTAGAGGGTGAGCAGGCCCACCTGCACGGCGGTCAGCGCTTCCATCTCCACACCGGTCACACCGGTGGTGCGGGCCGAGGCCTCGATGCGCAACCCATCCGCCACCGGCTCAATCGCCACGGAGACCCCGCTTAAGGGCAGGGGATGGCACAGGGGAATGAGTTCCCAGGTCCGCTTCGCCCCCTGAATCGCCGCGACCCGAGCAACGGCCAGAACATCCCCTTTGGCCGCACGCCCCTCCACCACCAGGGCCAGAGCCTCCGCCGAGAGCTGAATAAACCCCTCCGCAACGGCCACACGATCACTCACGGCGCGGCCACCCACATCCACCATGTGGGCCTCCCCGCTGGCATTGAGGTGACTCAGACCAGAAGGAGTGGAACTCACCGTGAATCGATCGCGCGAACCATCACGATGCATCCTGCCCGGAGCGAATCCAAAACCTAAAAACGTTCACTTCTGACGAGCGCAATCGAGACAGGGGGCATATCTTTCGCGCACCCAGCGGTTCATCTCATGCTTGTCAAAGGCGGGACTGGATCCTTTTCGATGGTGGGTGGCCTGGTGATGAGTTCACCGCAGCGCCAGTACCCCCGATCCGCACAGTCCTTTTCCCTGCGTCAGTTCATCCTGAAGCTGATCCGACGGATCCACTAAGGAGCGCTCAAGCCTCCATGGGAAGGTGAGGCAAACACTGGGGACAGCCCTGTGAGCTGGAAACGGCCCTCCACCTCTCTCTGCGCGTTCCTCACGCTGCTGAACGATCGGCTCGGGGAAAGCATTGTTTTCCCCTTGCTGCCGTTCCTGCTGGCGAGCTTCACGGACAACGGCCGCACCCTGGGACTGCTGGCCGGGAGTTACGCGATCGCCCAATTCGCCGTCACCCCCCTGATTGGCTCCCTGAGCGATCGCTTTGGCCGCAAACCCGTCATCGGCATTTGTGTGGCGGGCTCGGTGCTCGGCTTGAGCCTCTTTGCGATCACGGTCAGCATTGATTGGCAGGCCATTCCCTGGGCCGCCGGGACGAGCCTTCCCCTGATCCTGCTGTTTACCGCCCGACTCATTGATGGGGTGAGCGGCGGCACCGCCGCCACGGCAGGGGCAGTGCTCGCGGATATCTCGACCCCAGAAAACCGTGCCAAGGCTTTTGGTCTGATTGGCGTGGCCTTCGGCCTGGGCTTCATCCTGGGCCCCGCCTTTGGCGGCCTGCTCTCCCAGACCAACGTCACCCTGCCGGTGTGGGCCGCCGCGGCCTTCGCCCTGATCAACCTGGTGCTGGTGCTGCTGCTGTTGCCAGAAACCCACCCGCCCGAGGCGCGGCTGGCGATGCCACGCAAACGGGACCTCAATCCCTTGATCGCCCTGCAGAAGGTGTTCACCAACCCCCAGGTGCGCCGCTTGTGTGGGGCGTTCTTTCTCTTTTTTCTCGCCTTCAACGGCTTCACAGCCGTGCTGGTCCTCTATTTCAAACAGGCCTTTGATTGGGGACCGGGCTTAGCCGCTAATGCCTTCTTGGTGGTCGGCATCGTGGCGACGGTCGTCCAGGGGGGCTTGATCGGACCTCTGGTGAAACGCTTTGGCGAATGGCGACTGACCCTGGCTGGCTTGGGCTTCGTGATCGCCGGCTGCCTGCTGGTGCCGATGGCCACCGCCGACAACGCCACCCGTGTCGTCTTCCCCGCCGTTGCGATCCTGGCGCTCGGTACCGGCCTGGTCACCCCCTGCCTTCGGGCCCTGGTCTCCAGGCGCCTGGATGACTCCGGCCAGGGGGCAGCCCTGGGAAGCCTTCAGGGCCTCCAGAGCCTGGGCAGTTTTATCGGCCCTCCCCTCGCCGGCCTGGCCTACGACGTGGTGGGACAACGCAGTCCCTTCTGGCTGGGCATCACGGTGCTCGCGGGGGTCGCAGCCCTGGTGGCTGGAGGCCTGCCGCGTCGCGAGCAACACGCCTGAGATCCCTTCTGATTGCTACGTTGATCAGCAGAAAGTGATGGGTCATCCATGGCTGATCCAGTGGTTGCTCCGGAGCTCTACATCAATCGGGAGCTCAGCTGGATCGCCTTCAACCAGAGGGTGCTGGCCCAAGCCCTGAGCGAGCACACGCCGCTGCTGGAGCAGGCCAAATTCAGCGCGATCTTCAGCAATAACCTCGACGAATTTTTCATGGTCCGTGTGGCTTCACTGAAGTCACAGGTGGAAGCGGGCGTTCAGACCCTGAGCGACGACGGACTAACCCCCACCCAACAGCTGGCGCTGGTGCGCAAAGAACTCGCACCGCTGCTGCAGCAACAACAGGCCCACTACCGCCACTACCTGAAGCACCAGCTGGCCGAGGCCGGCGTCCATCTTCTCGACTACCGGGGACTGAATCAGAAGCAGAAGGCCTGGGTCAACGACTACTTCCAGCGCGCCATCTTCCCGGTGCTCACGCCCCTGGCGGTGGACCCGGCGCACCCCTTCCCCTTCATCAGCAACCTGAGCTTGAACATCGCGGCCTTAATCCGCGATCCCGATAGCGGCGTTCAACAATTCGCCCGGGTCAAGGTCCCGCAAAAGAACCTGCCGCGGTTTGTCGAACTGCCGGCCGAACTGAGCACCACCGAACCGCAACCGGTCTTCACCGCCGTCCCCCTGGAGCAGGTGGTGGCCTTCAACCTGCAGCTGCTCTTCCCTGGGATGGAAGTGGAAGGGCACTACTTCTTCCGGGTCACCCGAGATGCGGACCTGGAGTTACGGGACCTGGAAGCCGACGACCTGATGGAGGCCCTGCAGCAGGGCCTGCGCAAACGACGCATGGGCGGCGAGGTGGTGCGCCTGGAGGTCGCCGATGAGATGCCGGATGCCGTGGTGGAACTGCTGCTGGAGGGCACCGGCGTTGAACCGGAGGATCTCTATCGGGTCGGCGGTCCGCTGGGCCTCGATGACCTGATGAGCCTGCTGGCCATTCCGCTGCCGGCCCTGAAGGATGCCCCGCATCGGGGCCGCACTCCCACCAGCCTGGCCAGGGCTCAGAAGAGCCTCCTGGAGGACGGCTCGATTAAGGCCGAGGAATTCACCAGCATCTTCTCGGTGCTGCGCCGCGGTGACGTGCTCCTGCACCACCCGTTTGACCTCTTTTCCACCTCCGTCGAGGAGTTCATCAATCAGGCCGCCGATGACCCCTCGGTGCTGGCCATCAAGATGACCCTCTATCGGGTCTCGAAAGACTCCCCGATCATTGCCGCCCTGATTCGCGCCTCAGAGAACGGCAAGCAGGTGATGGTGCTGGTCGAGCTCAAGGCACGCTTCGACGAGGACAACAACATTCAGTGGGCCCGCCAACTGGAGCGCTCAGGCGTCCACGTGGTCTACGGGGTGATCGGCCTGAAAACCCACACCAAGATCACGCTGGTGGTGCGCAAGGAAAAGGATTTGCTGCGCAGCTACTGCCACATCGGCACAGGCAACTACAACTCCAAAACCGCAGCCCTCTACACGGACCTGGGTCTGCTCTCCGCCCGGCCGGAACTGGGGCAGGACCTGGCCGAACTGTTCAACTATCTGACGGGGTTCTCCAAGCAACAGGATTTCCGGCGCCTCCTGGTGGCGCCGGTGAGCCTGCGGCGCCGCATGCAAGAACTCATCCGACGGGAGATCGAGCACGCCAAGGCCGGTCAGCCCGCCGCCATCAAGGCCAAGATGAATGCCCTGGTGGACCCGCGCATCATCGCCCTGCTCTACGAGGCCTCCCAAGCAGGTGTCCAGGTCGACCTCGTGGTGCGCGGGATGTGCAGCTTGCGGCCTGGGCTGGCGGGTGTCAGCGACAACATCAGGGTGAGCAGCGTCATTGGTCGCTTCCTGGAGCACTCCCGTCTGTTCTGGTTCGAGAACGGCGGCAAGCACGAGACGTATATCGGCAGTGCCGACTGGATGGGTCGCAATCTCGACCGGCGCGTCGAAGCGGTGGTCCCCATCGAAGATCCCGATCTACACGAACGGCTGACACGGCTGATCGACAGCTATCTCAATGACAACTGCACAGCCTGGGACATGCAGAGCGATGGCAGCTTCAGCCGCCGCATTCCCGAAGAGGACAACATCGCCGTGCAAGCCAACTTGATGGATGGCTGGAGAAAGGGCCTGATCCCTGTCGAGGCGGGCGCGTAGCGAGGGCTACAAACAGAAAGAAAAACGAACGAAAAGGCCTTAGTAAGTCTTCCAATTCCTGACATCTCGCAGTGGCCAGGAGTGCTACATTCCGGCCAAATCAATTCGTTTTGCGGCCTTTAGTTCAGTTCTGCAACCCTGCAGAGACAACCAACCGCCCAAAGCAACCTCCGAAGCCTGCGCATCTGCTGCCATGCCTGCAAACAAGCCCGCTGCTTCAGGCTCTTCGAGCAACAAATCAACGGCTCGATCCGCCGCGTCCCGGCAGGGAGGTCGCCTTAGTGCTGACTCGATCGGCTGGTACCTGAGCAATATCGGCCGGGTACCCCTCCTCACTCCCGCCGAAGAGATTGAGTTGGCTCACCATGTGCAGGCGATGAAGCGTCTGCAGGAGCTCCCCGCCGCCGAACTCACCGCCCGCCAAAAACATCAGATCCGGATGGGCACCCGCGCCCGGGATCGAATGATGGCCGCCAACCTGCGGCTCGTCGTCAGCGTCGCCAAGAAATATCAGAACCAAGGCCTGGAACTGCTTGACCTGGTCCAAGAGGGCGCGATTGGTCTGGAGCGAGCCGTCGACAAGTTCGACCCCGCCATGGGCTACAAGTTCTCGACCTATGCCTACTGGTGGATTCGCCAGGGCATGACCCGGGCCATCGACAACAGCGCCCGCACGATTCGCTTGCCGATTCACGTGAGCGAGAAGCTCTCGAAGATGCGTCGCATCACCCGCGAGCTCTCCCATCGCTTTGGCCGCCAACCCAACCGCCTGGAGCTGGCCCATGCCATGGGCATGCAGCCGGAAGAGCTGGAAGAGCTGATCACCCAAAGCGCCCCCTGCGCCTCCCTCGATGCCCATGCCCGAGGCGACGACGACCGGAGCACCCTCGGCGAGCTGATCGCGGATCCCAACAGCAACGAGTCCATGGATTCCATGGATCGCAACCTGCAGAAGGAGCACCTCGGCACCTGGCTCTCCCAGCTCAATGAGCGCGAGCGCAAGATCATCGAACTGCGCTTTGGACTCGCCGGCCAAGAGCCCCTGACCCTGGCGGAAATCGGACGCCAGATCAACGTCTCCCGCGAACGGGTGCGTCAGTTGGAATCGAAAGCGATTCTCAAGCTGCGCCTGATGACCAACTACCAGCAGGCTGCTTGAGCCGTATCGCCTGAGTTCTGTGGTCACGCAACAGCTCCTGGGCGTGGCCGCTGTCTTGGCCTGGCTTGCTGCTGTGCTGCTGACGGCCCTGGCGGTACGCCGGCGCTGGCCGCAACAGAAGGAGTGGAGCCGCAAGGTCGTCCATATCGGCACTGGCGCGGTCGTGCTCCTGGCCTGGGCCTTTGCGATTCCGCGAGGCCTGGCCCTGGGCGCCGCGGCCCTGGTCACGCTGGGCACCGCCCTGAATCACCGCTTCCGCCTGCTGCCTGCCGTCGAGGACGTCGGACGCCACAGCTACGGGACGATTGCCTACGGCGCCTCGATCACGATTCTCCTGGCCCTGTTCTGGCCCCAGCAACCGCTACCTGTGGCCGCAGGTGTTCTGGTGATGGCCTGCGGCGATGGACTCGCAGGGCTGGTGGGCCCCCAGATCCAGTCACCGCGGTGGCAGATCTTCAGGCAAACCAAATCCCTGGCGGGCACCGCGGCCATGGCCCTCACCAGCTGGCTGGTCCTGGCCCTGTTGATCGGAGTCGCCCAGGGAACGGGCGCAGCCGCACCCAGCTTGGTGGCTGCGGCTGCCATCGCGATCGCCGCCACGGGGCTCGAGCAACTGAGTGGCTTTGGCCTCGACAACCTGAGCGTGCCATTAGCCACCGCTTATCTCTGGCAACTCGCTATGCCCTGAGCATCGCCTCACAGCGCTGCTCCCAGTCCCGTTGGGTGCCAAGGCCGGTGACCAACTGGGTCTCTCCGGGTTCACTGCGCAAACACAACTGCCACTGGCGGATCGCCTCAGCGCGCTCCATCCAAGCGTTCATCACACTGCGCTGGGTCAGCTCTGGATCCCACTGGCGGCAACTGGCGGTCTCCAGGGCCCAGGCCATCAAGGCATCCAGCTGAACCGGGCGAAAGCCCGTGAACACCGGACCGGCACCATCCACGGAACTTTGCTGCAGGTAAAACAGCTGCAACGGATCAGACAGACCAAAAAACTGCAGCAGATAGGCCATAGGCAGCCCCCTTTCAGTTGCAGACAAGGTAATTGGACAGGCAGAAGATTCTGCTCACTGCCAACAGTTTTAAACCACACTATTGAGCGCCGAAGGCAATTAGCACTCTCGATCTTCGAGTGCTAATTGAGCAAAACGCTTCGCTTAAACCGCGACGGCAGAAGCGCTCTGGGCCGCCGCAACCGCATCAGCCAAGCTCGCCAGCACCTCACGGGTCGTCTGCAGATCGATGCAGGCGTCGGTGATGCTCTGGCCATAGGTGAGGGCCGAGCGATCGGGGCTGATCTTCTGATTACCAGCCACCAAATGGCTCTCGATCATCACGCCCATGACATCGCGGGAGCCCGCCCGCAGTTGCTCAGCCACCTGCGCCGCCACCTCGCCTTGACGGCGGTAGTCCTTATTGGAGTTGCCGTGGCTGCAATCCACCATCACCCGAGCCGGCAGTCCGTCTTTCACCAGAGCAGCCGAGGCTTCTTCAATCGCCTCTCGGTGGTAGTTGGTGCCCTGCTTGCCGCCCCGCAGCACCAGGTGCCCATCGGGGTTACCGGTGGTGGTGACGATGGCCGCTTGGCCATCCTTATTAATGCCCAGGAAATGGTGGGGGCGTGCTGCCGCCTCCATCGCATTGATGGCGGTGATGGCGCTGCCGTCGGTGCCGTTCTTGAAACCGATGGGCATGGACAGCCCAGAGGCCATTTCCCGGTGGGTCTGGCTTTCGGTGGTGCGGGCGCCGATGGCCGTCCAGCTGATCAGATCAGCGATGTACTGGGGAACGACAGGGTCCAACAGCTCCGTGGCAGCCGGTAGCCCCATGTCGGCCAGATGCAGCAGCAGGCCGCGTGCCAGGCGCAGACCGGTGTTGATGTCGTAGCTGCCGTCCAGGTGCGGGTCATTGATCAACCCCTTCCAACCGACGGTGGTGCGGGGTTTCTCGAAATAGACCCGCATCACCACCTCGAGTTGATCGCGGTGGCGCTTGTGTTCTTCAGCGATGGCGGCGGCGTATTCCTGGGCCGCCTCCACGTCATGGACCGAGCAGGGTCCAACGATCACCAGCAAACGCTGGTCGTCACCCCGAAGGATGGCCTTGATGCGCTCGCGGGCCTCGCGCACGGTGCGCCCAGCGGTCTCGCTCAGTGGCAGCTCCCCGTGCAGCAGGGTGGGCGCCACCAGGGGCCGGGTTTCCACCACGTGGAGATCAGAGGTGGGAATCATGCCGGCAACCATCCCAGGGGCTCGGAGCAACCCACCCTAAAAGCCCAGTCGCATCGTTCGTCACAACGGGGGGGACCGGCGGCAAAGAACAATGGTCGGACGTCCACCGATCGAGGCCCCCTGGGGTTCCAGCGCCGATGTCCGCCAGCAGCTTCCTTGCCGACTACCGCGCCGCCGCTGCGGAGCGAGAAGCCCAAGGGGTCCCCGCCCTGCCGCTGACAGCCGCCGAAACCCAGGCCCTGACTGAACTGCTGCAGGCACCCCCCGCCGGGGAAGAGGAGTTCCTGCTGCATCTGCTCTCGGAGCGCATCCCCCCCGGCGTGGATGAGGCGGCCTACGTCAAAGCGGACTGGCTCAGTGCCGTGGCCCAGGGCAGAACCACCAGCCCCCTGGTCGCTCCCGTGGAAGCGGTGAAGCTGCTGGCCACCATGATCGGCGGCTACAACGTCGGCGCCCTGATCGAGCTGCTCTCCCACGCGGACGCAGCCATCGCTGACGCCGCCGCGACTGGGCTCTGCCGCACCCTGCTGGTCTACGACGCCTACAACGATGTCCTGGAGCTGGCCGCCAGCAACACCCAGGCCAAACGGGTCATCGATAGCTGGGCCAATGCCGAGTGGTTCACCGCCAAGCCCGAGCTGCCGGCGGAGATCACCGTCACGGTCTTCAAGGTGGAAGGCGAGACCAACACCGATGACCTCTCCCCGGCAACCCACGCCACCACCCGTCCGGACATCCCGCTGCACGCCACGGCGATGCTCGAGACCCGGATGCCCGGCGGCCTGGATCTGATCGCCGAGCTCAAGAAAAAGGGCCATCCCGTGGCCTACGTCGGCGACGTGGTCGGCACCGGCAGCTCCCGTAAATCCGCCATCAACTCGGTGCTCTGGCACACCGGCACCGACATCCCCCACGTGCCCAACAAGCGCAGTGGCGGCGTGGTGCTCGGCGGCAAGATCGCGCCGATCTTCTTCAACACGGCTGAGGACTCCGGCGCCCTGCCGATTGAGTGCGATGTCACCGCCCTGAACTCCGGCGATGTCATCACGATTCGCCCCTACGCCGGCACGATCGAGCGGGCAGCGGGCGAGGCCAATGCCGGTGACGTGGTGGCCCGCTTCGAGCTCAAGCCGAGCACGATCACCGATGAGGTGCGTGCCGGCGGCCGCATCCCCCTGATGATCGGCCGTGCCTTGACCGACAAGGTGCGCGCCCAGCTGGGCCTGCCCGCCAGCGACCTCTTCATCCGGCCCAGTGCCCCCGCCGACACCGGCAAGGGCTTCACCCTGGCCCAAAAAATGGTGGGCAAGGCCTGCGGCCTGCCGGGCGTGCGCCCCGGCACCAGCTGTGAGCCGCTGATGACCACGGTCGGCTCCCAGGACACCACCGGGCCGATGACCCGCGATGAGATGAAGGAGCTGGCCTGCCTGGGCTTCTCCGCCGATCTGGTGATGCAGAGCTTCTGCCACACCGCGGCCTACCCCAAGCCGGTGGACCTCAAGACCCACGCCGAGCTGCCCGACTTCATTAGCTCCCGCGGCGGCGTCGCCCTGCGCCCCGGCGACGGCATCATCCACAGCTGGCTGAACCGGATGCTGCTGCCCGACACCGTGGGCACCGGCGGTGACAGCCACACCCGCTTCCCCCTGGGCATCTCCTTCCCCGCCGGCTCCGGCCTGGTGGCCTTCGCCGCCGCCATCGGTGCGATGCCCCTGGACATGCCCGAGTCGGTGCTGGTGAAGTTCTCCGGCTCCCTGCAGCCCGGCGTCACCCTGCGGGATGTGGTGAATGCCATTCCCTACGTGGCGATCCAGCAGGGGCTGCTGACGGTGGAGAAGGCCGGCAAGAAGAACATCTTCAGCGGCCGAATCATGGAGATCGAGGGCCTGCCCGACCTGAAGCTGGAGCAAGCCTTCGAGCTGACCGATGCCACCGCCGAGCGCTCCTGCGCCGGCAGCACCATCAAGCTCTCTGTGGAGACCGTCAGCGAGTACCTGCGCAGCAACGTGGCGCTGCTCAAGAACATGATCGCGCGGGGCTACAGCGATGCCCGCACCCTGGCCCGCCGGATCAAGGCCATGGAGGACTGGCTGGCCAATCCCGTGCTGATGGAAGCCGACGCCAACGCTGAGTACGCCGCGGTGATCGAGATCAACCTCGATGAGATCACCGAGCCGATCCTGGCCTGCCCGAACGACCCCGACAACGTCAAAACCCTCTCGGATGTGGCCGGGAGTCAGATCGATGAGGTGTTCATCGGCTCCTGCATGACCAACATCGGCCACTACCGCGCCGCCGCCACCGTCCTGGAGGGACAAGGGGAGAACACGGCTCGCCTCTGGGTCTGCCCACCCACCCGGATGGATGAGGAGATGCTCAAGCAGGAGGGCTACTACGCCATCTTCGAGAAGGCCGGCTCCCGCATGGAGATGCCCGGTTGCTCCCTCTGCATGGGCAACCAGGCGCGGGTGGAGGACAACACCACGGTGTTCTCCACCAGCACCCGCAACTTCAACAACCGCTTGGGCAATGGCGCCCAGGTGTATCTGGGCAGCGCCGAGCTGGCTGCGGTCTGCGCCCAGCTGGGCCGGCTCCCCAGCAAGGAGCAGTACCTGGCCATCGCAGCCGCCAAGATCGATCCCAAGGGCGCTGAGCTCTACCGCTACCTGAACTTCGATCAGATCGAGGGCTTTGAGGACAGCGGTCGCGTGGTCAGTAGCGACGACGAGGCGAAGGTCCTGGCAGGGGTCTGAGGGCATTGCAGACCCATGGCCTGAAGCTGGAACTGCAGTCCTGGAGGACCAGCCGCAACCTGGAGCGGATGGTCCAGCAGCGCTGGCCGGCCGTCGTTCTCACCCTGATCGTCACCGGCCTGGGGGCTGCGGCCGCCGGCCTGCTGTTCAAAACGGGCGTGGGCTGGCTGGGCAGTTGGCGCCTAGGGCTCCTGCAAACCGCCAGCCCTTGGCTGGTCCTGCCCTTAATGGGAGGGATCGGCGGCCTGCTCTCGGCGGTGCTGATCAGCACCCTGGCGCCAACGGCGGCGGGCTCGGGGATCCCGCAGGTGATGCGCTTCCTCTCGCGCCAAAGCCTGCCGATGAACCTGCAGGTGGCCATCGTCAAATTGCTGGCGGGGATCCTGGCCATTGGCAGCGGCTTCCCGCTCGGACCCGAGGGTCCTGCCGTTCAGATGGGCAGTTCCGTGGGCTGGCAGATGGCCCGCTGGTTCAAGGCCCCGCCCTCGCTGCTGCGGGTGATCGTGGCGGCCGGCGGCGGCGCAGGGATCGCGGCGGTCTTCCATGCCCCCCTGGGGGGCTTCTTCTATGCGATTGAGGAGCTGCTGCGGAAGTCCGGTCCGATCCTGCTGCTGCTGGTGCTCGGCACGGCCTTCGCCGGCAGCTTCTGGGCCGACGTCATGGGCCTGGCTGGCTTTGGCCAGCAAAGCGCGGGCATCGGCCAGAAGGGCTTCCAGATCAGCAGCGAGTACAACCTGGATATTCAGTTCCTGCCCAAGGACCTGATCTATCTGGTGGCCCTGGGGATTGTGGTGGGCCTGCTGGCGGAGCTCTACACCCGCTATGTGGTGAAGATGCAGTCCCTGGGGCAGCGGTTCTTCTCCGGAAAGATCGTGGTGCGGATGCTGCTGGGCGGCATCGCCCTGGGCTGCCTCTATGCCGCCCTGCCGGCTGAGTTCCGCAACAACGCCGGCCTGCAGCACACGATCGTCGACGGCCACGTCGAGATCAACAAGGCCGTGGGCATCTTCACGCTGCTGTTTTTCGCCACCGGCCTGGCCGCCGCCACCGGGGCCCCGGGCGGCCTGTTTGCACCGATGCTCACCCTGGGCGGCGCCCTGGGGCTGACCGCCGCCGGCATCGCCGAGCACCTCTCCGGCCATGCCCCAAGCACCTACGTCTTCGCCGGAATGGCGGCCTTCATCGCCGCCTGCTCCCGCACACCGATCACGGCGGTCTTCCTGGTCTTTGCCCTGACCAAGGACCTGCTGATCCTCAAGCCCCTGTTCGTCTGCGCCGTGGTGAGCTTCGTGGTCTCCCGCATCACCCACGAGCACTCGATCTACCAACGCCAGCTGGCCCTGCAGAGCAGTGCCACCAGCACCCAAGGGGAGATGAAACTGCCGGGCACACCGCTCAGCCCGCGGGACCTTTGA
>NZ_JAFMFX010000004.1:0-62130 GCF_017855895.1 Vulcanococcus sp. CPBay_Sum15L08_68
GTGTAGGCCTTGTTGGCGGTGAGGAAGCCGAGGTCGAGCTGCAGACCGAAGTCGCTCATCGACTTGTTGAGGAAGCCAGCGTGGCGGGCCTCATCGCGGGCCATGTGAGCGAAGCACTCGGCCAGCAGGGGGTTGCGCTCTTTGATCCGACGGCTCAGTTCCTTGTAAAGCAGGAATCCGGAGAACTCGGAGGTGCAGCTCTGCTCGAGGAACTCGACGAAGACCTTCCGGGTCTCGGGATCGAGTTTGTCGGCGGCGCCTTCGAACTCCTCGTTGCGAACGAAGTGATGGCGGTTGTAGTCCTTGCGGAACTCCTCGCAGATGGCTTCCAGCTCATCGGCGTTGGGGCTGAGGTCCATGGCAGCCATGGCCTCGAAATCCGTGGTGTAGAACCGCGGAGTCAAGATTGTGTCCTTCACCGGATCCTTCGTGGCCGGTGCATTGGGCGTGCCGATGGCTGTTGCGGCGTCAGATGAGGCAACGGCGGTGGGAGGCACCATCGGGCGGCTTGAACGGAGCAAAACCCATCGTAGGCGGCTTTGGTGCCAGCCCGTTGAAGGGCTTCATCACTCGCAGGTTTAGTTGGCCCCGAGCCATTTCTGACCATTCAGACGCTGCACCAGCCGTGAGACCAGCAGCGCCTGGGTCATTTTTTTCTCGTCAATCAAAAATGACTCCAGCAGGCTCGGTTCGCTGCCGGCTTCAGCCAGGGCGATGGTTTTGGCCGAGCTGATGGAGTCGCTGGTGAAGCAGAGCCAGAAGCGCCGTCCATTGGGGAGGCTGCCCTTCACCTGCCAACAGCTGCTGCCGACCACGGGCATGGGCCCCTGCTCAAAGCTCAGGTTGCAGTCGCTGGGGCCGCCGTAGGCCTCGATTTCCTTGGCCAGAGCCGGAATCAGCAGATTCGGGACAAACTCCGCGAAGGGCTTGTCTTCCGGGGCCGGAGGTTTCGCCGCCTTGGCTGGTTTGGCGTCTGCGGCGCTTGCTGCGGGTTGGGCGGAATCGGTCACCGGTGCAGGCCTCAATCCAGACGTTGGCTGAACTTTAGGGAGTGCTCACCACTCCTCTGAGCTGCTGCTTCCCCAATCGTCAGGATCGGGGCTGCTTGCCGCAGGTGGGGGTGTCGCGCTGGCGCTGCTTTGGCCGCGCCGGATGACGCGAAAGGGAACGGACACCGTTGGGGCGGGATCGGCGGCCCCGCGGCTGGGGCCAGCCCAGGCCGTTTGCGGGCGCTCTGGCTCAGTTTCGGCCCCCCAGTCCTCCCGCTCGGGCGCTGCTCGCCGCGGGCGCTCTTCAGCTGGCGGGCTGAATCCCGCCCAGGATTCGGGTTCAGGGCGGCGGCGAACGGAGCGCCGGGGCAGGATTTGCGGTCCTCCGCCCTGCAGAGCCAAGGCTGCCCCGGCCGCGCTGAGGCCAGCCCCCAGGCTGGATGCCCCGGCGATCCAGAGGCCCAGGGGCAGGGCGGGTGAGGTCCAGGTGAGGACGCGCACGGCCACCGCTGGCTTGGGGTTCACCGCTCCCACGACCAGGGTCGCCAGCAGTGGCGAGAGCAGCGGCAGCAGCAGGATGCGTTTCAACACAGGGGCGATGGAGTGCCTCAGGGCTGGATCGGACCGGTCCAGCGCTGCAGCTGACCGAGCTCATAACCGAGGCAATCGAACACGCGGATCACCAAAAAGTCCACCATCTCCTCCAGGGATGTCGGCTGGTGATACCAGGCGGGGGCGGGGGGGGCGATCCGCGCTCCCGCCTCCGCCAACGTGGTGAGGTTGCGCAGGTGGATCAGGTTCCAGGGGGTTTCCCGCGGGCAGATCACCAGCGGCCGGCCTTCCTTGAGATGGACATCCGCGCAGCGCTCCATCAGATCGGTGGCGACCCCTGAGGCGATTCGCCCGACGGTTCCCATGGAGCAGGGAAGGATCACCATCCCGCGGGTGCGGTGGCTGCCACTGGCGATGGCCACGGATTGATCATTCCAGCGGTGGCAACGCAGTTCCCCGCTGCTGCAGCCGAGGCGTTCGCGCCAGAAGGCTTCCTGGGCGGATGGCTCGCTGGGTACCCGCACACCGAGTTCGGCTTGCCAGACGCCGATCGCTCCGCGACTGACAATGAGATCCACGGATTCCCCGGCCAGAAGCAACAGCTGGAGGGCCCGCTCGGCCAGGGGTTGAGCACTGGCTCCGGAGACGGCCAGAACGATGGGCAGCGGCGCTGCCTGGGCGCTGCTGTCGCTCAACGCTCAGTCCTCGCCGTCCGCGTCAGTGTCGCTGGAGTCGTCGGGGCTGAACTCCTCGTAACCCTCGGGCAGGACCACGGCCAGATCGATCTGATGCCGCAGGACATCGACCTTTTGGATGGTGACTTCCACCTGGTCGCCCAGCATGTAGGCGCGGCGGTTCTTGCGACCCACCAGCTTGTTCTGACGGGAGCGGTACTCGTACCAGTCGTCCTTCAGGGAGCTGACGTGCACCAGGCCCTCGACGTGGGACGGGGGCACTTCCACGAAGAAGCCATAGCTCTGCACGCCGCTGATGGTTCCGGTCAGGGTTTGGCCCACAAGCGGTTCGGCTTGACGGGCCTGGGCCATGGCCAGGGCGTCGCCCTGGAGTTCGCTCACAAAGCGGCCGCGCTCGTTCAAGCGATGCAGCAGTGCTCCTGTGAGGGCCTCCTCGACGGGGGAGAGCTGGCTGGCGGTCAGCAGGGGCCAGTCGATCACCCCATGGCTTTCATCGGAGGTGATGTCGACGCGGGTTTTGTGCCGCACGGAGGGACGATCTTTCCCCTCACTCATCAACAGCACCAACAGGTGCTGGTTCCAGAGGTCGGCGTAGTGCAGGGCCGCACAGCACCAAGGGGCGTAGGCCTTGTCCTCTGCGGCCAGGGTGTTGCTGCCGGGCTCTGCACTGAGGCTGACGGGTTTCAGGGGGTCCCGCAGTTGCTGTTGCAGCACCCGGGCGCGGTCGCTGGCGGCGAAGGCCACGGCCAGCTCCTGGGCGCTGGCGTTGCCATCGGCGGAGAGTTCCAGGGGGATCTCGAGGGCCAGAGCGGCTTTGGCCACGTCGTTGAGGGCCTCGGCATCGGGCGCACCATTGAGGGCATAGATCGCCGGGAGCTCCAGAGCGGCCATGTGGCGGCCTAAGGCCCGGTGAGCCTGGAGGACCATCTCCCGCAGCAAGCCGGCGGTGGAGAGGGCTGGATCCAGCTGAACCATCCAGCCCTGGCGGCGCTCATCCGGTTCGGGAATCGCTAGCTCCGCGAGCCCCTCCAGGTTGGGGATGCCCAGGTCCAGATCAATCGAGCCCTGGCTCAGGCGGTTCTGCCGGAGGGTCTGGGCCAGGGCGATCAGCTGCTCCAGCAGGGGCAGTTGATCCTTGAGCCCCTTCAGGGCGGCAGGGGTCGTGCGCGCCTTCGGTTTGCGATCGGCCAGGGCCTGCAGGGCTTTGGTGTCAACCAGCCCGTCGGCCGAGATGGTGCTGCGGCAGAAGCGGAAGTGCTCCAGCTGCCCTTCGGCGTTGAGATCGAGGGCCACCGAGAGGGCCGCAGCGGGCGTTCCGGTTTTGAAGGCCGCTGCTTTGGTGGTGGCGCTGGGCAGGTAGGGCAGCCAGCTTTCACCGACGCAGAGCGCTTCACTCCGCTCCCGCAGGAAGAGGTCCAGGGCGCTGCCAAAACCCACCCGTTCAGCAATGGCAGGGGCGTGCACCCAGAGCCGCTGGCCGTTCTCCAGGGATTCCAGGGAGACCGCTGGCAGGAGTGGCGCTTCAGCACTGCCCCAGAGCTGCAGCACAAGGGTGGGTAGAGCGCTCAGGTCATCCCGGGATTTGAGCTCGAGGGCCTTGGCCGTGCTCTTCGGTGCGGCCGGCAGCTCCCGCAGACCGTGTTTGGTCAGCAGCAGATCCAGATCAGCCTCCGGTCCGGCATTGACCGCAAGGCTGCGGGCGACGTGGCCCTCGGGGGCGAGTTGCCCGACGGGGTAGCGATCGACCTTGACCTCCACCACGGCTTCGGTGGCGGGTTTGAGGTGCTCGCTATCTCCAGCTGGCAGGTTGATGGCCGTCAACAGACGGTCGTCCAGGGGGACCGCCACCAGGAGGTCGTTTTGCTGCTCCACCTGGGCCAGGAGGCTGGTGGTGTTGCGCTGCAGGATGCATTGCACCCCACCCTCCGGTGAGCGCCGACGCCCGCCCTCACGGGTGACCCGAACCAGGACCCGGTCACCGTTCCAGGCGTGGTTGAGCTGGTTGTCGCGGATGTAGATGTCTTCGCCACCGTCCTCGCGCAGGGCGAAGCAGAACCCTTTGCTGCTGCAGCGAAGCCGGGCTTCGATCAGGCCCTCGTCCTCGACGCGACTGATGCCCTCGTCGGCTTCCTCGAGCACCCCAGCGCGGGCGAGGGCGGTGAGGGCGATGCGCAGCTGTTCCTTGTCGGCCTTGGTGCTCAGGCCCAGTCCTTTCTCAAGCTTGCTGAGGCTGAGGGGCTCCTGCTGCGGGAGCTGCTCGATGAGGTCCGCGACCGTGAACTTCATGGCTGTTGGGGTGGGCTTCTGCGGAGCGGACAAGCCCAAATGAGGTGGTGGTTCTGCGTGCCCCAGGCATCACTTGAAGACGGCCAACGCCTTCGAGTGCTGCTGAAGCCTCACCATCCTACTCAGCGTCCTGGGCGATTTCCTCGGTTTCTTCGTCCTGGCCGGCTTTTAAGAGCAGACGGCCGCCGATCACGAGAAAACCCACTGAGGCGGCCAGCTGCAGGGCATCGGTCGGGATGACGGCGGAGAGGGACCCCCCGGCGCCTGCCCCCAGCAGGCTGGCGAGAACCAGAGCGCTGGCACTGCCGGCGAAGACGGCGCCGCTGCGGCTCGAGGTGCCGCTGATGGTGACGATCGCCAGTTGGGTCTTGTCGCCCAACTCGGCCAGGAAGACCGTCAGGAAGGTTGAGGCCAGGAGAGGGAGCTGCATGGCAATCAGGCCAGGGGGAACATGCTGACGGCGGCCTGCCGGCCGAGCCAAAGACCGAGGGCGATCATCAAGATCCCGGCCAGGCGTTCGAGTTGACCGGGGGGCAGGACCCGCGAGAGCCAGCGCCCGAGGACGACCCCCACCAGGCTGGAGCTGATCAGGGCTAGGGAGGCGCCAATAAAGACCAAGACCGGACGGCCTGATTCCGCCGAGAGCAACAGCGCAGCCAGTTGGGTCTTGTCGCCCAACTCGGCGAGGAAGACGGTGGTGAAGGTCGTCAGGAAGACCGCGCCAAAGCTGGCGGCCTTCTCCTCTTTTTTGGATTGCTGTTGCGTGGATTCCGGTTGAGGCGTGTCGCTGCTCGGGGCGGACTCAGGCATTAGGGCTGGCGATCGTTGTCTTCAGCGGGCTGGCGGATCGCCTGCTCGAAACGCTTCATCACGATGCCACGACCGCCGTGTTCGCAGCGGATCTGCTGCCGGCAACAGGCGATGGCGAAGTCGTTGGCCTCCTCGGAGGGCACGTCGAATAGCTGGGCCAGGTTTTCGACGCGGCAGAAGACCGGCCGTTCGTCGTAGATGCGGCAGGTACTGGAGCCGGTGTCGAAGTGGATGCACCAGCCGTCGGGCCCCACCATCGAGAGATAGAGCTGCTGCTGCTCCTCGTCCAGCGCGTCGAGGGCTTCATTGCGCTCCCCGGGGTCCAGGCGGCAGCAGGAGCCGCAGCCGCTGATGCAGCGCCATTGAAGGGTCTCAGCCATGGTTCATCCCCCAGGCGCTGTGACAACCCGTCACAGGAGCGATCCCTGCGGGGGCGGCGTCGGCCCGTCTGCTTTTAGGCTGCTGCAAACACGTGCAGCTCCCGAGCCGTTCTCCCATGGGAATCGACTTCCACCTGATCGCCAACTTCGCTGCCCTGTTCCTGATCACCCTGGTCGGCCCGGCCGTGATCTTCATCCTCTTCTACCGCCGCGGCGCCCTCTGATCGGAAGGGTCTTAGGCCTCCGCCTCATCGACACGCTTGGCCCCCTGGAGGTTCTCTTCAGGGGGCTTTGTTGTCTCTAGGCCGCCAGTCCCATCGCCCTGGCTGCGTCTTGAACCAGGGCTTTCACATAGGGGTGTTCCGCCTTCGGGTGATCGATCTGAAGGGCTTCCAGCCGGCCCTGCTGGGCTTCGCCCCGGAGTTCCTCCCCATCGGCGTTGCGGATCACCACGGCGTTGCCCTCCCGCCGCACCCAGTAACTGCGCTCCTGGCGTTGGAGCACCAGCGCTTCTCCGCTGCTGGGGCGGATGCCCACCACCTCGAGTTGAAGGCTCTCTTCGCCGTTCCAACGGTTGAGCCTGAGGTGATAGGCCACATCCACCTGCTTCGGCAGCAGATGGCCAACCGCTCCCCAGCGCCAGGCCATGGCCCGCACCCGCGCTTCGCCCTGGCGCAGGCTGAGCTGAAGGTGACCACCCCGCAGCTCCCGCTGTTGGCTGATCGTGCAGCCACAGCTCCAGAAGAGTGGGGTGGGATTGCCAATGCCGAAGGGCTCCAGCCGTTGCAGCTCTCGCCAGAGGGGCCGGTTGATCTGCTCCAGCTTCAGCAGGGCCTCGGGCATGACCAGCTGCAGGCCCTCCCGCTCGCGCCAGACCTGCGCCAGGTCGTTGAGCCGTTCATGCAGGGCCGTGACCCGCTCGGCCTTGACGGTGAAGCCCCCGGCGGCGGGGTGGCCACCAAACCGCTCCAGCAGATCACCGCAGGCCTGGAGGGCGGCATCGACGGCAAAGCCCTTGGGTGCCCGCACCGAGGCCCGCATCCGGCCATCCCCCTCGGCGGCCAGCAGGGCGACGGGGGCGCCGTAGTGCTCGACCAAACGGGCCGCCACGATGCCAATCACGCCGTGATGCCAATGGCTTTGGGCCAGCAGTAGGAACGGACTGCGCTGGTCTCCATCCGCTTCGGCCAGGGCCCGTGCCTCCGCCTCGATGGCATCACAGAGCTCCCGGCGTTGGCGGTTCAAGCTCTCGCATTCCCGGGCCAGTTCCAGGGCCTGCTCCGGGTCATCGGTGGTCAGCAGATCCACCACCAAGCGCGGATCCCCCAGCCGTCCGACGGCGTTGATCCGGGGGGCGAGTTGGAAGCCAACGGCACCGGCATCGATCGGCGCATCGTCGAGACCGGCCACCTGCTGCAGGGCCTGGAGCCCCGGCAGCGGACTGTCCTTGAGCCGTGGCAAGCCGTCCATCAACCAGCGGCGATTGACCCCCTGCAGCGGAGCCATGTCGGCGATGGTGCCGATGCAGAAGAGGTCCAGGGCCATGGCCAGAGCCTTGGCTGAGCGGTTGGCCTTGGCCAGGGCGCCGGCGAGGACGTAGGCCATGCCCACCCCGGCCAGGCCCCGGTAGGGGGAGTCCTCCGGGGTGCACTGCGGGTGCAGTAGGGCGCTGAGGGGCGGCCGCTCCTCGGGAATGGTGTGGTGGTCGGTGACGATGACCTCGAGGCCAAGCGCCTGGGCGCGCTCGAGGGCTTCCCGTGCGGAGACCCCGTTGTCGACGGTGACCAGCAGTCGAATGCCCTCAGCGGCCAGCTCCTCCACCATCGAGACATTCAGCCCATAGCCATCGGACTGGCGGCTGGGGATGGCCGCTTGCGGTTGCGCCCCTAACTGCTGCAGGACACCGATCAGGAGCGCCGTGCTGGTCATGCCATCGGCGTCGTAGTCGCCGCAGATCGCCAGGCGTTCGTTGGTTTTGCAGGCCTGCTTCAGGCGCTTGACCGCCAGGCCTAAGTCGGGGAAGTGGTGCTTGGGATCGGGGGCATCCGCGGGGTTCAGCAGTGCTTCGATCGCGGCAGCACTGCCAAAGCCGCGTCGGCTGAGCAGGGCAAGGATGGGTTCTGAGAGTCCCAGGGCCTGCACGTCGCCGGGGAGCTCCTCGAGGGCCACCGCAGCGGGAAGCTGCCAGTTCTGCTGCAGGCGCTGGTCGAACAAGCGTTGCTCTGGAGACTCGAGGAGCACGCTTGCGGTTCGTCAGCTTGCATTCTGAGCCGTGAGCAGGCTCTGTCCAGGCCCTGGCGTCCAGCTCCCTTAGCCTCACCCCAGCATTCGGCAGCCCCTTGGTGCGACTGGCCCCCGAGGCTCTTCTTTGGGACGTGGATGGCACCCTCGCCGAGACGGAGCTGGATGGCCACCGCCTGGCCTTCAACCGCGCCATGGCCGAGGCGGGACTGCCCTTTCACTGGGACCCATCCACCTATCTCCCGTTGCTGCGGGTCACCGGTGGCCGGGAGCGGATGGCTGTGTTTTTGGAGCAGCAGGAGGGCTGTCGCCCAAGCGATGAACGGCTAGATGCCCTGCAACGCTCCAAGCAAGCCCACTACAGCCAACTGGTCGCAGCGGGTGAGATTCAGCTCAGGCCCGGTGTCCTGCGGTTGATGGCCGCTGCCGCGGCAGCGGGTCTGCCCCAGGCCATCGTGACCACCAGTGGTCGATCGGCGGTGCAGGCCCTGCTGGAGCGTCAGCTGCCGGACCACCGGGACTGGCTGGCCTTCTGGGTGTGCGGGGAGGATGTCAGCGCCAAGAAACCGGACCCCCAGGGCTATCAACTGGCCTTGGAACGCCTGGGCTGTGCCGCCGAGGGCGTCCTGGCCCTGGAGGATTCCGGCCACGGGGTGACGGCCGCCCATCGGGCCGGTTTGACGGTTCTGGCCACCCGCAGCGCCTCCAGTTCCCATGAACCGGCGTCCCATTTCGCGGCGGCAGCGGCGCTGCTGGATGGGCTGGGGGATCCCGATGTGCCCTGTCAGGTCCTGCGCGGCCCGGCTTGCCCTGAGGGCCAGATCACGCTGTCCTATCTGCAGCGACTGTTTCCAGGCGGATGACCCGGATGCCCATTCAGGCCACCCGCTTTGATCGCCTGCAGCGCCAGGGAGCGCAGTTGCTCTGGGGATCGTTTCAGGGCAGCTGGCGTCGCCGCAGTGCTGGCCTCCTCGCCCTGCTGTTCGGCTTCTATGCCGGCCAGAACGTCACCAGCTGGTGGCTGCAGACCATTGGTCAGCGCCCCTTGGTGGTGCTCTCGGTGGTCGTGCTGCTGGAGATGGTCGTGCGTCTGCGCACCCGAATCGTCCAGGGACGTCCGCCGTTGGGATGGCTCGTGCTCGACAACCTGAGGATCGGCCTGGTCTATGCCGTGGTCCTGGAGGCGTTCAAGCTGGGATCGTAATGATCGAATCAGTGGAGCTCTGCCGCTTCAAGTGAGGCGGCAGAGTCCGATTTGAGGCCTGCGATCAGGCGTCGTCGCCGTCTTCTTCAGCCACGGGATAGACGAAGCCCTGGGCGCGGCCGCTCAGCACAGCCTTGCCGATGGAGAGAGCCTTCTGTGCTGCCACAGCAGCCTTGCCTTTCCAGGTGGCGTGGCGCTGGTTCCGCTTGCCCTTGGACGTTTTCTTCTTGGGAACAGCCATCCCGCTTACCTAGTCAGCCAAACCAAGATCTTCCCTTGTCGTCTTTCCTTTCGTCAAATCGCTAAGCTCCAGCCAACGACAGATTGATGTGAGCAGCGGCGCGTCTCCGAGTCAGCTAGCGCAGCAGGTGCCCTCATCCCAAGCGTCCCCCGCCCCTGAGTCCAGGCGTTCAGAGCTTTGGCGCGATCTCGGCATCAGCCGCCCGGCGCCCCCCAGCTACAGCCAACTGCTGACCCAACTGCGCAGCGGCAAGGTCAAGGAACTGTTGCTCTCCCCAGGCCGCCGGGAGGTCCAGGTGACCTACGCCGATGGCAGCCGTGCTGAGGTGCCGGTCTTCAGCAACGACCAGGTGTTGCTGCGAACGGCCCAGGAAGCCCAGGTGCCGCTCACGGTTCGCGACGACCGTCAGGATCGGGCCACCGCCAGCCTGGTCTCCAACGGTCTGCTGCTGCTGCTGCTCTTCGCGGGCTTGGCTCTTTTGATTCGTCGCTCCAGCCAGGTGGCGAACCGAGCGATGGGGTTTGGCCGCAGCAAGGCGCGGATGGCGGAACCGGAAGCTGCGGTGGCTGTGCGCTTTGAGGATGTCGCCGGCATCAACGAAGCCAAGGAAGAGCTGCAAGAGGTGGTGGCCTTCCTGAAGGAGCCAGAGCGCTTTACGGCCGTCGGGGCCCGCATTCCCAAGGGGGTGCTGTTGGTGGGGCCCCCCGGCACGGGCAAAACCCTGCTGGCCAAGGCCATTGCCGGTGAAGCCGGTGTGCCCTTCTTCTCGATGGCCGCCTCGGAATTTGTCGAACTCTTTGTGGGTGTTGGCGCCAGCCGGGTGCGCGATCTGTTCCGGCAGGCCAAGGAGAAGGCTCCCTGCATCATCTTTATCGATGAGATCGATGCCGTTGGACGCCAGCGGGGCGCCGGGATCGGTGGAGGCAATGACGAGCGTGAGCAGACCCTCAACCAGCTGCTCACGGAGATGGATGGCTTCGCCGAAAACTCCGGGGTGATCCTGCTGGCGGCCACCAATCGGCCCGATGTTTTGGATGCCGCGCTGATGCGTCCCGGTCGCTTCGATCGGCGGATCCATGTGGACCTGCCGGACCGCCGCGGGCGCGAGGCGATCCTTGCGGTTCATGCCCGCTCCCGACCGCTTGAGCCTGAGGTTTCCCTGTCGGATTGGGCCAGCCGGACCCCTGGGTTCTCCGGGGCTGACCTGTCGAACCTGCTCAACGAGGCGGCGATCCTGACGGCCCGGCGCGAGCGGCAGAGCATCAACGATGAGGCCATCAGCGATGCCCTTGAGCGCATCACGATGGGTCTCACGGCCGCGCCGCTTCAGGACAACGCCAAGAAGCGCCTGATTGCGTATCACGAAATTGGCCACGCCCTGCTGGCCACCCTGCTGCCGAAGTCGGACGACCTCGACAAGGTGACCCTGCTTCCCCGCTCCGGCGGAGTCGGTGGTTTTGCCCGCACGATGCCCGACGAGGAGGTCCTGGATTCGGGCCTGATCAGCAAGGCCTACCTGGAGGCGCGGATGGTGATGGCCATGGGCGGCCGTGCAGCTGAATTGGTGGTCTTCGGACCGAGCGAAATCACCCAGGGCGCCTCGAGTGACCTGGAGATGGTCAGCCGAATCGCCCGGGAGATGGTGACGCGCTATGGCTTCTCGGCCCTGGGTCCCCTATCCCTGGAGGGCGAGGGCTCAGAGGTGTTCCTCGGTCGCGATTGGTTGCGCTCAGAACCCCATCACTCCCAGAAAACCGGGAACCGCATTGACGCCGAGGTTCAGCAGCTGGCCCGCCGCGCCCTCAGCCAGGCGGTCTCCTTGCTGGAGTGCCGCCGGGAACTGATGGACGAGTTGGTCAATCTGCTGATCGAGCGCGAAACCATCGAGGGGCCTGAGTTCCGCGCCGTGGTCGAGCGCGCCGGCGAGCTAGGCGAAGCGAATATCGAGGCTGCGCAGGTAGGTCTGTAGGCCGGCGTCCTGAATCGGCAGCAGGTAGGCGGGCTGACCGCTTCCATTCACATGGGAATGCCAGTAGCCCGGTGGGGTGATGAAGGCACCACCGGCCTGCCAGTCGATCCGCTCGGGATTGCGGATGGTGCCATCGGCGTTGAGGTCGGTGCCCACCAGGGTGTAGACCCCAGGCTGGCAATCGATGATCAGATCCAGGGCCACCGATTGATGGCGGTGGGGCGCTTGGGTTGCCCCGTCAGGAACGATGCCGTACATCGCCCAGAGCACATGGGTGACCGTGCGGGTGCTGGGTAGATCGCGGTTGGCCAGCAGCAGGCTGATGCGGTTGCTGCTCGCGCTCCCCGGTTGCTGAGCCAGTTTGAGCAGCTCAGAGCGCAGCCATTCGGCGCGGTAGTGGGTGGCTTCGAAGCGCGGCTGGCTGGGCACGACCCCCAGGTAGCTCAGTAGGGGGGCGTCATGCACCCAGTAGAGAACGCTGGTGCTGCTGGCCTCAAGCAGCGGGGTGCCGCCTGAGGGCAGCACGAACAGATCGCCCTCGCTCCAGTGGATGCTGGTGTCCTGCTCGGCCTCACGGCCATGGCAGACGCCCGTGCCGGAGAGCACAAAGAAGAGGGAACTGGTGGCGCTTGCCGCGGCACGGACGCCCTCTCCAGCTTCGATGCGGATGAAGTGGGCTGCGAGGCCGGGGCTGGTGGCTGGGCCGGTGGTGCCTAATTCAGCGCTGAGGTCCAGCGGAATGATTCCACTGGGACCGCTGCCGTGGAGTTCAGGCCCCCAGCTGCGATAGGGGATCGGTTCGGTGAGACCCCTGCGGATCGGATTGGCCGCCTGTCGGTAATCAAACAGCAGGGCCTTGTCGGCCACAGGCGAGTTTTGGTTGGCCTCAGCCTGGACGCTGAGCCGAAGATCCGCTGATGGACGATCGGGGGTTTGAGTCATCGGGTGACACCAGGTCCAGGGAGAGGTGGCTCTGGGGCGAGCCTGCATGCATGAGTGGCTGGCTGCTGCAGGAATCGCTACAGCGCAGGATCAGCCCCCAGCGACGGCGGGAACGATGCTGACTTCGTCCCCATCCTTGAGGGGGGTGGTTTGGTTCTCGAGGAAGCGAATATCCTCGCTGTTTACGTAAACGTTCAGGAAGCGGCGCAGTTTGCCGGCCTCATCACAGAGGCGTCCCTTGAGACCGGGGTAACGGCCATCGAGCGCGTCAATCAGGCCATCGACGCTGGAGGCGTCCAGGGAGACGCTGGCCTCATCGTTGGTGAACTTCTGAAGGGGGGTCGGGATCAGGACCTGAACGGGCATGGCGGGGAGTGGAAGGGTGTGGACTGGCGGTCGGTCGTGATCAGGCCTGCGCTTGATCGGCCTGGGCTTGCTTCCAAGCGGTGTTGAAGGCGTCGAGTTGTGCCTCGATCGTGTAGGGCTTGCCAATGGCATCCACCACGGCCTCGGTGGTTTTGAGGCCGTTGCCAGTGATGTAGGCCACGGTGCGCTCTTCAGGGTTGATCTTGCCCTGCTCCACCAGCTTCTTCAGGACGGCGATGGTGGTGCCGCCTGCGGTTTCGGTGAAGACGCCCTCGGTTTCAGCCAGGAGCTTGATGCCTTCAACGATCTCGGTGTCGTTGACGTCGGTGATGTTGCCGCCCGTGCGGTTGGCAATGTCAATGGCATAGGGGCCATCGGCCGGGTTGCCGATGGCGATCGACTTGGCGATGGTGTTGGGCTTCACCGGGGTGATGAAGTCGCGGCCCTCGCGGAAGGCGGTGGCGATGGGGTTGCAACCCTCGGCCTGGGCGCCGCTGAAGCGCACGGCCTTCTCCTCCACCAGTCCGCACTTGATGAATTCGTCGAATCCCTTGCGGATCTTCGTGAAGAGGGAGCCGGAGGCCAGGGGCGCGACGATGTGGTCGGGCAGTTCCCAGCCCAACTGCTCGATCACTTCGTAGCCGAGGGTCTTGGAGCCTTCGGAGTAGTAGGGGCGCAGGTTGATGTTGACGAAGCCCCAGCCGTAGGTGTTGGCCACCTCGGAGCAGAGGCGATTCACCTGGTCGTAGTTGCCCTTCACCGCCATCAGGGTGGGGTTGTAGATCAAGGTGCCCAGCACCTTGCCCAGCTCCAGGTCGCTGGGGATGAAGACGCAGCACTCCAGTCCGGCGTGGGCGGCAATGGCGGCGGTGGAGTTGGCGAGGTTGCCGGTGGAGGCGCAGCTGACGGTCTTAAAGCCCAGCTCGCGGGCACGGGTCAGGGCCACTGAAACCACCCGGTCCTTGAAGGACAGGGTCGGCATGTTGACGCCGTCGTTCTTGATATAGAGGCTCTTGAGGCCCAGGCGCTTGGCCAGGTTGTCGGCCTTCAGCAGGGGGGTGAAGCCGGTGCCGACATCGATCGGATCCCCTTCGATCGGCAGGAAATCGCGGTAGCGCCAGATGGAGGCCGGACCGGCTTCGATGGTGGCGCGGCTGACACGGTTGCGGATCGCCTCGTAGTCGTAGACCACCTCGAGGGGACCGAAGCAGACGTCCTCACAGACGTGACGTGCCCCAGGGTCATAGGCCTGGCCGCATTCCTTGCAGCGCAGTCCGGTGAAGGTCGGCCCAACGCTGGAGCGGGAAAGGGTTGCGGTCAAGTTCAGATCCTGAACGTTGGGACGAAATTAGCAGCGCCAATTCACCGGCAGGTTTAAACCCGACCCGCAGGATCGGGTATCTCCAGGTTTGTCTTGAGATCCCCCGTGGCGGCTTGACCGGCCGGTTGTGCTGCCTAGTCTCGGCCAGGGATCGGCTCGGCTTGTGCAGGTATCGGTTCAAGGCCTCAAGCGGCTGTTGCGCTGGCTGGCCAGTGCTGCCCTGGTGCTGGGTTTGTTGGTGCTTCTGCCGCGCCTGGTGATCGAGGCGCAGTGGTTTGCGCAGTTCGATGCCCTCACGGTGGTGCTGCGCCGCTGGTTGTTTCAGTGCCTGGCCTTTGCTCTGGTCCTGGGGTTGGGTCTGCCGCTCCAGCTGCAGCAGCTGCGCCGCTGTTGGCGCCTGAGGCAGGAGGCCCCGCGCAAGCAGCTGCGGGAACGCCCCTTGGCGCCCCTCGCCAGCGGTCCGCTGGTGGCGGTCTTGACCGGCCTGCTCCTGCTGCTGGTGATGGGCCTGAGCTATCTCTTCCTGCAGGCCCGGGGCCTGATCCTGGATCCCTTTGGCGGTGAGGTCATCACCGGCCTCTCGGTCCTGGCGGATCTGCCGCCAGCACTGGTGCTTGGCCTGGCGGTGGTCCTGCTCCCCTGTCTGCTGCGGTGGCCCTACAGCACCCTGCGGATCAGCCTGGCGGCCGCCCTGGCCGGCTCGGCCACGGCCTGCGCCCGTGGTTGGAGCCTCTGGCTGCCGGGTCTGCTGGCCGTTCCCTTTGGCGAGGCCGACCCGCTGACGGGCTTTGACCTGAGCTTCACGGTGCTGCGCCTGCCGGCCCTGCACCTGCTGGTCAGCCTGGTGATCGCCCAGGTCCTGATTGGTTTTGTCGGCTGCCTCTGGCTGACCTTCTCGGAAGGGACCTCACTCACCGATCTGCGCTTTCCAGGGTTGAGCCGCGAGCAGCAACGGGTGCTGCAACCGCAGTTGGCGGTCTTGGCCCTGATGGCGGCCCTGAGTTACGGCCTCAGTCCCTTTGACCTGATGGTCGAAGGCAGTGGGGTGGCTTCGGGGGCTGGCTTTGTTGACCTGCACATTCGTCTTCCCCTGCGGCTGCTGTTGGCCCTGCTGCTGTTGATGAGTGGCCTGGGACTGCTGGTGCCGGTGCCCCGGTCCTGGTTTCGCCGCGCGGCGATGTTGCCCCTGCTGGTGTCCGCCTGCCTGCTGCCGATCGTGGAATGGGGTCTGGCGCCCCTGGTGCAGCGGGTCTGGGTGCAGCCCCGGGAGCTGCAACTGGAGACCCCCTATCTCAGGCGCGCCATTGCGGCGACGCGCCGGGCCTTTGGCCTCGAGGCCGTGCGTGAGCTGGATCTCGAGCCCAAACAGCAGCTCAGCGCCGCCGATCTCAAGAGCGCCGAGGGCACCTTGGCCAACGTGCGGCTCTGGGACAGCGGGCCCCTGCTGGAGGCCAATCGCCAGCTGCAGCAACTGCGGCTCTATTACGACTTCCCCTCCGCGGCCGTCGATCGCTATCCGCTGAATGCCGACGCCAGCGCGCTGGGCTCCCAGCAGGTCTTGATCGCAGCCCGGGAACTGGATTCCTCGGCGCTGGCCAAGGGCTCCCGCACTTGGCTCAACCGCCATCTGGTCTTCACCCACGGCTACGGCTTCACGGTCTCGCCGGTGAACGTCTCCGGCAGCGATGGGCTGCCGCTGTATTTCGTCAAGGACCTGGGCCGCAGCGGCCGGGTTCAGGCCCTGCCCCAGCTCGGTCAGAGCCAGAAGCGCGTGGAGCAGTTCCTGCCGGTGGGACGCCCGCGGCTCTACTTCGCCTCCGCTCCCGCTCCCTACGCGATTGCCCCCTCCCAGGTGCGGGAGTTCGACTACCCCGAGGGCGATCTCAACGTCTATTCCCACTACGACGGCCAGGCGGGGGTGCCAATTCATGGGCCCCTGGATCGCCTGATGGCGGCGATCTACCTGAATGAGGTGCGGCTGCTCTTCACCGGCTCCCTGACCCCCTCCTCCCGCCTGCTGGTGCGCCGGCAGGTGAACGAGCGTCTGCAGGCCCTGGCTCCGTTCCTGCGTTTTGAGAGCAAGCCCTATCTGGTGACGGCCCGCGTCGAGGACGACCCCGATTACCGCCCTGAGCACCACCAGTACTGGATGCTCGACGGCTTCACCGAGAGCCGCAGCTACCCCTATTCAGACGCCAACCCCGATGGCATTCGCTACTTCCGTAACCCCGTTAAGGCGGTGGTCAATGCCTACAACGGCGATGTCTGGCTCTATGTGAACGATCCGAACGACCCGGTGCTGCGGACCTGGCAGAAGGTCTTCCCGGATCTCTTCCGTCCCCTCTCAGCGATGCCCAAGGCCTTGCTGGCCCACATCCAGGTCCCCAAGAGTCAGTTCAACATCCAGGCCGAGCGCCTGCTGCGCTACCACGTCACCGACGTGCGCACCTTCTACAACGGTGATGACGTCTGGGCCCTGCCGCTGGAGATCTACGGCGATGCCTCGGCTCCCGTCCGTCCGTATCACGTGACGATGCAGCTGCCCGGTGAGCAGCGTCCTGAGTTTGTGCTGCTGCTGCCCTTCACGCCTCTGAAGCGCCCAAACATGGTGGGCTGGCTAGCGGCCCGCAACGACACCCCCAATTACGGCGAGCTGTTTTTGGTGCGCTTCCCCCAGCAGCGTCTGCTTCTGGGACCTCAGCAGATCTCGGCCCTGATCGAGCAGGACCCGGCCATCAGCTATCAATTTGGCCTCTGGAATCGCGTCGGCTCCCGCCTGCTGCGGGGCAATTTGTTGGCGATGCCCGTTGGCCAGGGCTTGCTCTATGTCGAGCCGATCTATCTGCAGAGCAACAACAACGCCCTGCCCACCCTGGTGCGTGTTGTGGTCACCGACGGGAGACGCTTTGTGATGGAGCCCACCTTTGATGAGGCCCTGGCGCGCCTGGTGTCGGTCCAACCCAATGGGGGCATGCGCGCCTTGACCCTGCCCCAGCCGGTCCTTCCCTGAATCAAAAAAAAGGGGCCCCGAAGGGCCCCGGTCATTCAGTGCGACGCCTGAATCAGGCGGCCACAGCGGACTTGGGGTCCAGTTCGCCCTTGGCGTAGAGGCCGGCGTAGTAGTTGATGTCGCGCTGCTTGATCTTGCTGGCGTTGCCGGCACACCAGAACTGCTGGTAGCGATCGAGGCAGACCTGCTTCATGTAGGCCCGGGCAGGCTTGTTGAAGTGGCGGGGGTCGAAGTTGGCGGGATCCTTCATCGCGGCTTCACGCACAGCGGCGGTGAAGGCCAGGCGGTTGTCGGTGTCGATGTTGACCTTGCGGACACCGTTGCGGATGCCTTCCTGGATTTCCTCGACGGGCACGCCGTAGGTCTCGGGGATGGCGCCACCGAACTTGTTGATCATCTCCAGCCATTCCTGGGGCACGGAGGAGGAGCCGTGCATCACCAGGTGGGTGTTGGGGATGGCCTTGTGGATCTCAGCGATGCGGCTGATGGCCAGCACTTCGCCGGTGGGCTTACGGGTGAACTTGTAGGCGCCGTGGCTGGTGCCGATGGCGATGGCCAGGGCATCAACCTTGGTCTTGGCGACGAAGTCGGCAGCCTCAGCGGGGTCGGTCAGCAGCTGGCTGTGGTCGAGCTTGCCCTCGAAGCCGTGGCCGTCCTCGGCCTCGCCCATGCCGGTCTCCAGGGAGCCCAGGCAGCCCAGCTCACCCTCAACGCTCACGCCGATGGCGTGGGCCACGTCCACCACTTCCTTGGTGACAGCCACGTTGTAGTCGTAGCTGGCAGGGGTCTTGGCGTCGGCTTCCAGGGAGCCGTCCATCATCACGGAGGTGAAGCCGTTGGCGGCAGCGCCGAAGCAGGTGGCGGGGCTGTTGCCGTGGTCCTGGTGCATCACGACGGGGATGTCGGGATAGGTCTCAACGGCAGCCAGGATCAGGTGGCGCAGGAAGTTCTCACCGGCGTACTGACGGGCGCCGCGGGAGGCCTGAAGGATGACGGGGCTATCGGTCTCATAGGCAGCCTCCATGATCGACTGCACCTGCTCCAGGTTGTTGACGTTGAAAGCAGGGATGCCGTAGCCGTTTTCAGCGGCGTGGTCGAGCAGCAGCCGAAGCGGAACGAGCGCCATGGGGACACCAATAAGGGATTGGCGGGGATCCTAACCGGCGCCTTTTCCCTTAAACCCTGGCCCTGAGTCCAGCATCCGCAGATTCCAGTGCCAGATCGCAAACCCGCTGGCTCGAGAAGGCTTCCGCGAGCCCGGGAACCACGGGTCGGCCCTCGATGGCGGCCTCGGCCCACCACTGGGTGATTCGGCGGACGGCGGCGAGACGGCCATCGGGCCAGGTCTGGGGGAAGGCCAGGCTGGGATCGGGGCTGATCTCCTCCAGGGCCCCGCTGCTGCCGGAGCGCCAAAGTTTGAAGCCGTGGACGTAGTCGCTTTGGTTGCTGGATCCCAGCACCAGGCTGCCTTCGCTGCCATAGACCTCGATCCAATAGCCCCGACCTGGACGGGTCACCGAGCCCAGTGCCACCTGTGCAGGGATCGAGCGGCCCTGGTGGTCCTCCAGCTCCAGTTGCAGCAGGGCGATGTCTTCGGCATCCACGGCCGCCATCCGCCCACTGCCATCGGCCAGGGGGCGCTGGGGAATGGCCATGCTGCGCTGGGCACTCAGGCTGCGGGTCGGGCCAACCAGCCAATGCAGGGTGTCAAAGGCATGGGTTCCGAGGGATCCCAGGACTCCACCGCCGGCGGCCCGCTGGGAATACCAGTTCCAGGGACGGCTGGCGTCCGCCCGACTCCCCATCAGCCAGTCCAATTTCACCAGCCAGGGCGTGCCGACGGCGCCGTCCTGCAGGAGCGCGGCGAACTGTTGAAATTCAGGCACGCCGCGGTATTCGAAGTCCACGGCCACGGTCACCCCGGCCTGGAGGGCCTGGCGCTGGAGGGTCTCCACCTGGGCGGCCTCCAGGGCGACGGGCTTCTCGAGCAGCAGGTGCTTCCCGGCGGCAATGGCCGCCTGGGCCAGGGCGAAGCGCGGTTCAGGGGGCGTGGCGATCACCAGGGCATCCACCCGGGGATCGGCCAGCAGGGCATCGAAATCGCTGAAGCCTGGGAGGTCGTGGCTGCGGCAGGCCTGATCGAGCCGCTCGCTGCGGTGGTGCCAGAGGGCCACCGGTTCGGTCAGGGGGCAGTCCCGCAGGGCGGGGAGGTGCACCTTTTCGCCGAATCCCAAGCCAACAAGGGCCACCCCTAAGGGACGCTGTTGGGTGCTGGATCCGGTCACGGCGGCTCGGCGTTGCTGTTAGGAGCCTGCCAGGAGCTCTTCCCCGGCGGCGCAGACCGCTTCGATGGTGGATTCGATCAACCCGTCATTGGCGGAGGCCTGCCACTGGCTTCCCCATTGGGGCAGTCCATTGACCGAGGTGTCGCGGTAGAGGCGCTGCGCGCAGTCCAGCTCCATCACGTAGAGGCTGCTGGCCGGGGGGCGGACCTCCTTGCCATCGGCACCCGCCTCCGGGGTCGGGGGTTGGAAGCGACTGAGCACCGTCAGATTGCCGTTCTTGTTCAGGCGCAGGCTGCCGCGATCCCACCACTGCTGTCCTTCGCTGGTGACGGGCACCTCCTGCCAATCCACCGGGCCCGCGAGGACCGGCTGGGGAAGGCCACTCAGCAGGACCAGCCCCAGCAGGAGCCCGCAGACGGCGCCAAGGATTCGCTTCACGCGGCGACCGCTTTGCTGTAGCCGTGCATCGTCAGCAGGCTCACCAGGGTGCTGCGCAGTTTGGGGCGGGGAACGATGTGATCGACAAAACCGTGGTCCTGCAGGTATTCCGCCGTTTGGAAATCGTCCGGCAGCTTCTCCCGAAGGGTCTGCTCGATCACGCGCCGGCCCGCGAAGCCGATCAAGGCCTTGGGTTCCGCCAGGATCAGGTCGCCGAGCATCGCGAAGCTGGCGGTGACGCCACCGGTGGTCGGGTGGGTCAACAGGGGCAGATAGAGCAACTCAGCCTTGCGGTGGCGTTCTAGGGCCCCGGAGATCTTGGCCATCTGCATCAGGGAGAGCATCCCCTCCTGCATGCGGGCACCACCAGAGGCGCAGACGATCAAGACAGGCGCGCGCTTGGCGGTGGCGGTTTCGATCAGGCGAGCCAGCTTCTCGCCGACCACCGATCCCATCGATCCGCCCATGAAGCGGAAATCCATCACCCCGAGGGCCATCGGAATGCCCTCAACGGTGCACATCCCGGTGATGACGCTGTCTTTGAGGCCGGTGGCGCGCTGGGTGTCGCGGATGCGATCGGCGTAGCTGCGGCGATCCTTAAAGGCGAGGGGATCGGTGGGACACAGTTCGGTGTCGAGGGCCTCAAAGCTGCCCTCATCGACGATCAGACGGATCCGCTCCTCACTAAAGATGCGGTGGTGATAGCCACAGCCGCTGCAGACACTGGCGTTGGCGGCCAGGTCCTTGCGGTAGACCACCAGCCCGCATTCCGGGCACTTGCTCCAGAGGCCATCGTCTTCGCTGACCTCCTGGGCATTGCGCACCGCAGGAGCGGTCTTGCGGCGATCGGCAAACCAGTCGAACAGCGACATGGTGATAGCGGTCTCCGGATGGTCTGATCAGACCATTAAAGGGCGCTCCAGCCCAAGTGCTCGCCCAGCTGTTGCAGCCAGAAGCTGTTTCCAGCCATCCAGACCGCCAGTCCGCCGCCCACCAGGAAGGGGCCAAAGGGGAAGGGTTGGCCGCGCTTGAGCCGGCCGCTGAGCAGACCGACCAGACCAAAGAGCGCCCCGGAGAAGACCGCCAGGGCGACGCTCAGGCCCAATCCCGTCAGGCCCAGCCAGGCGCCAAGCAGGGCGGCCAACTTGGCATCCCCAAGACCCAGAGCAGGTTTCCCGAGCAGCTTCTGGCCGGCGGCGCTGGTGGCTTCAAACCCCAGTAGGCCAGCGCTGGCAGCCAGGAGATGCCAAAGCAGGAGCTGCGGCTCTGGACCACCGCTTTGGCTGAAGACCGCCAGCAGGCTGAAGACAAAGCCCAGCAGAACCCCGGCGCGGCAGAGGGGCTCCGGCAACCAGAGCTGATCCAGATCAATCAGCAGCAGCGGAAGCAGCAGGGTCACCAGACACCAGCCGGCCAGCAGCTGCAGAACGGCCGGGGCCTGCCCCAGGGCTTCGGGATGGCCCAGGGCTGCCGCCAGAAACAGACCGCCGCAGAGCAGCTCCACCGCCGGGTAGCGCAGGCTGATGGAGCTGCCGCAGTGGCGGCAACGACCGCGCAGCAGCAGCCAGCTGAGAACCGGGATGTTCTCGCTCCAGCCCAGGCCCGTGCCGCAGTGGGGGCAGTGGCTGCGGGGCATGACCACGGACTCCTGGCGGGGATAACGCCAGGCGACGACGTTCAAAAAACTGCCGATGCACAGACCCAGCGCAGTGATCAGCAGCAGAACCGTGCTGGGAAGAGTGCTGAGCATCAGAGACCCCGGTAGGGCGAGCGGGAGGGACGGCTGCGGGACGGGCGGGAGCGGACCCAGTCCAGTGGGATGAACTGCTCCTCGGGCAGGAGCACCGGCAGTTCAAAAACCACCCGCCCTTGCCCTGGGCTCAGCACAATCCCCTGGGGCTCCAGGGCCGAGACGGAGCGCTCAAGGAACTGGAAGTAAATCCTCCGCGCCTGGGCAATCACCGCGGCGCTATTGATCCGATCCCAACGGGGTTGCGCAGATACAGAAGAACCCACCGCGCCTCGAATCTCAAAGGAGAGAGGAGCTGGTGGGTTGATACGACTGGGCTGAGGAGCAACCGATGTGGGAGGACCGTGTCCGCCAGTTGCGCCCCAGCCTAGGGGTGAAGTTGGCTCAGGCCAGCTTCTTTTTCTCTTCGATCATGCGGTGAATGATCGGGGTCAGGATCAGCTCCATCGCGAAGCCCATCTTGCCGCCGTTCACCACGATCGAGGTGGGGCTGGACATGAACGAATCGTGGATCATGTCGAGCAGGTAGGTGAAGTCGATCCCCCACTTCTCACGAGCACCCTTGCGGAAGTGAATGATCACGAAGGACTCATCCGGGGTGGGGATGTTCCGGATCATGAAGGGGTTCGAGGTGTCCACGGTGGGGACACGCTGGAAGTTGATGTCGGTCTGGCTGAACTGCGGGCAGATGTGGTTGATGTAATCCGGCATCCGGCGCAGGATCGTGTCAACGGTGGCCTCGGCGGAGTAGCCGCGCTCAGCGTTGTCACGGGAGATCTTTTGGATCCACTCCAGGTTGACGATGGGCACCACGCCCACCAGCAGGTCAGCCAGGCCAGCGACGTCGTAGCCCTCGCCCTTCACGCCACCGTGGAGGCCTTCGTAGAAGAGCAGGTCGGTACCTGAGGGGATGTTCTCCCAGGGGGTGAACTGGCCGGGCTCGAGGTTGGTGCCGAGGCGGGCGTTGTGGTCAGCGGCCTCTTCCACGGAGTGGAGGTAGTAGCGCTTCTGGCCAGCGCCGGTTTCGCTGTAGCTGCGGAAGAGCTCTTCGAGCTTGTCGAACAGGTTGGCCTCAGGGCCGAAGTGGGAGAAGTTCTCGCCCTTGGCCAGGGCCGCGCCCATGGCCTCTTTCATGGCGGCCCGCTCGTAGCGGTGGTAGCTATCGCCTTCCACCACCGCAGGGGTGATCCCCTCGCGCTTGAAGATGTGCTCAAAGGCACGCTTCACAGTGCTGGTGCCTGCGCCGGAGGAACCGGTGACAGCAACAACCGGGTGACGCTTCGACATGCGCAGGGATCGGTGGAACTAGCGGCGAGTTTGGCAGGTCGCGTGGCCAATCCCGCCGATCCGTTGATCCCTGTTGCTTTAGGCCTCGAGGGCGGCCAGCAGTTGATCGCCCATGGCCTTGCAGCCCAGTTGGGTGCAGCCCTCGGCCATCAGATCACCGGTGCGATAGCCCTGGGCCAGGACCCGGTCCACGGCCTGCTCGAGGGCGGTCGCGGCGGCGTCTTGCTGGAGACCCACGCGAAGCATCATCGCGGCGCTCAGCACCATGGCCATCGGGTTGGCCTTGTCCTGGCGCGCAATGTCGGGGGCAGAACCGTGGATCGGTTCAAACAGGCCAGGGCCGCTTTCGCCTAGTGAGGCTGAGGGCAGCATGCCGATGGAGCCGCTGAGCATCGCGGCCTCATCGCTAAGGATGTCGCCAAAGAGATTGCTGGTGAGCAGCACGTCGAACTGACGGGGGTTGCGCACGAGTTGCATCGCGGCGTTGTCCACGTACATGTGGCTCAGCTCCACGCCCGCATAGCTGCTGGCGTGGAGGGCCTCGACGCGATCGCGCCAGAGTTGGCTGACATCCAGCACGTTGGCTTTGTCGACGCTGCAGAGGCGGCCGCTGCGCTGCTGGGCAATGTCAAAGCCCACCTTGGCGATGCGATCGATCTCATCGTCGAAATAGGCCATGGTGTTGAAACCACGCACACGGCCGTCGGCCTCAACGCGGCCCTTCGGAGTGCCGAAGTAGACGCCCCCGGTGAGTTCGCGAACCACCATCAGGTCCACCCCCTCGATCACCTCGCGCTTGAGGGTGGAGGCATCGATCAGCGCCGGGATGATCTTCACCGGACGCAGGTTGGCGAAGAGCCCCATGCCGGAGCGCAGGCCCAGCAGCCCGGTCTCCGGGCGCTTCTCGCGGGGCAGGGTGTCGTATTGCGGCGAGCCGATGGCGGCGAGAAGCACGGCATCGGCGGCCTTGCAGGCCTCGAGGGTGCTGGCGGGCAGGGGTTCGCCGGTGGCGTCGATGGCGCAGCCCCCCATGGGCTGCTCGTTGTAGACCAGCTCAAAGCCGTGGCTGCGGCTGACCGCGTCCAGCATTTGGCGGGCCACCGCCGTGATCTCAGGACCGATCCCGTCACCGGGGAGCAGGGTGATCCGGAAGCTGGTCATCGACGTCCGCCTGGGCTTCGGGGGAGGCTACGGCTTGACTTGTTTTTCCAGTTGGCGGAGCGCCTTGCCGAGCTCGGGCAGCTTGTTGAAGGCCGCTGAGCAGCGCAGCCAGAGGCGGTTGGGGATGGCGGGATAGCCGCTGACGACCTCACCGGCGGCCACTTCCCCATGGACCCCGGACTTGGAGGAGGCGATGGAGCGATCGCCCATGACGGCCTTGTTGGCGAGGCCCACCTGGCCGGCCAGGATCACGCCGTTGCCCAGCTTGGCGCCGCCGGCAATGCCGACCTGGGCCGCCAGGGCGCAGCCCTTGCCCGTGGTGACGCCGTGGCCGATGTGGACCAGGTTGTCGATCTTGCTGCCAGCGCCGATCCGGGTTTCGCCGACGGAGGGGCGATCGATGGTGCTGCCGCAGCCCACCTCGACGGCATCCTCGAGGACCACCAGGCCGGTCTGGGGCATCTTGCGCCAGCCGCTGGCGGTGGGCACAAAGCCAAAGCCTTCACTGCCGACGACGGCATTGGAGTGCACCACGCAGGCGCGTCCCAGTCGGGAGCCGGGGTGCAGGACGGCGCCGGCATGCAGTTCACAGCCATCGCCGATCTGCACGTCGTCGTAGATGACGACGTTGGGGTGGATCGTGCAGGAGGCGCCGATTTGCACGTCGCTGCCGATCACTACGTTGGCGCCGACATGGCTCCCCATGCCCACCACCGCCTCCGGTGCAATCACGGCGCTGGGGTGAACACCCGGAGCCTTGGGGGCACGGGGGTAGAGGGTGTCGAGCGTCTCGGCAAAACCCAGCCGCGGGTCAGCCAGGGCGACCCAGGCCATGCCCTTGGCCGTGGCTTCCGCCTGGGCGGCCTCGCATTCGTTGCCCTTGGCGGGCAGCAGCACGGCGCTGGCGCCGCTGGCATTGAGGGCGGCCGCCAGGGCATTGCCAGCCTCAAGAAAACTGATCTGACCGCTGAGGGCCTGGTCGAGGGCGGCGGCGGCACCCAGCTCCGGGTCCTCCCCGAGGTGGTGCTGAAGGGACTGGATCCCACCTGCGGCCTTCACCTCGCTCAGTTGGCTGAGCAGTTGGCTGAAGCGCATCGGCGGCGGGGGGATGTGCTGCGGATGGTAGGCCGATTTCTCAGGTCTCAGCTTGAGGCGATGACGACGAGGTGATCCCGATGAATGACCACTCCGCTCTGGCCCTGATCCCCCTCCAATTCATCGCTCGCTAGGGCGCTGAGGCCCCGGGCGAGCTCCCGCCCGTCCTCGCCCAGAACACGCACGGCTTCGCGCCGGCCAAAGGAGCCGTCCACGCTGCGGACCCCGACGGCCAGCAGCGAGGCTCCCTGCTCCAGCAGCGCACGCTCCGCTCCGGCATCCACGGTGATGCTGCCCTTGGGCAGCAGGGCATGGGCCAGCCAACCCTTGCGGCTGCTCAGGGGGGTCTCACTGGGGCGGAACAGCGTCCCCAGTTGTTCGCCAGCCAAGACGGCTTCCAGCACAGCGGGATCGCGGCCATCGGCCAGGCGCACCTGAATGCCGCTGGCGGTGGCGATGCGCGCGGCCGAGAGCTTGGTGGTCATCCCGCCGGTGCCCCAGCGGCCCCCGCCTTTGGCCACCCCGGCCAAGGCCTCGATCTCGGCTAGGGACTTGACCTCAGGGATCGGCTTGGCGCCGGCATCGCTGCGGGGATCGCCGGAGTAGAGGCTGTCGATGTCGGTCAGCAGGACCAGCTCATCGGCCTGGATCGCCACCGCCGCCAGGGCGGAGAGGGTGTCGTTATCGCCAAAGCGCAGCTCATCGGTCGCCAGGGTGTCGTTCTCGTTGATCACCGGGGTGACGCCCCAGCTGAGCAACTGCTCCAGGGTGCGGCAGGCGTTCTGGTAGCGGCGCCTGGAGGCCAGATCGGCACGGGTCAGCAGCACCTGGGCGACGCAGCGCCCGCGGGCGGCAAAGGCCTGGTCGTAGAGGGTCATCAGTCGCCCCTGGCCCACGGCGGCTGAGGCCTGCAGACCCTCCAGCTCCGTCGGTCGCTCGCCCAGTTGCAGGGCCTGGCAACCCAGGCCAACGGCGCCACTGGTCACGAGCACCACGGGCTCCTCCCGTTGCCAGAGGCCGCAGAGGCTGGCGGCTAGGTCGTTGATCACCTGCTCGGTTCCGCGGCTACCGGAGCCCCGCAGAACACTGGTGCCGACTTTGATGACCCGGCGCATCCCCATCGTCAGGAGAGCTCCGCTCCAGCCAGTTGGGCCAACTTCACCTCAAAGCGCTGCCAGTGGTCATGGCGGCAGGGCTGACCGGCGGCGTCAATCGGTTTGACCAGCACGGTGTACATCCCGAGTCGATTGCCGGCCAGCACATCGGTGAACACCCGATCGCCGACCATCGCGACCTGGGCGGCGGGGAGATCGAGCTGTTGCAAGACCCGGCGCAGGGGGGAGCGCCGCGGCTTACCGGCGCTGGTGGTGAAGTCCACGCCCAGACGCTCGGCGACGCCGCCAATGCGGGCCCGGGAGGGGTTGTTGCTGAAGAGGTGCAGCGGCACGGTCTCCTGCGCCCGTTTCAGCCAGGCCTCCATCGGTTCGGGGAGGCTGGAGCCCCGGTGGGGCAGCAGGGTCCGGTCCACATCCAGCACCAGGGCCCTGATCCCCTGGGCCAGTAGGCCGTGCAGGGGAAGGTCCACCAGGGTTCCAGCCGCCACCAGATTGGGCTGCAGCAGTTCGGAGACGGAAAGGCGGGTCACCGAATCAGTCGTCACCGAGCTCGCGGTCCTCGAGTTCTGCCTCGATCCGGGGCTGAACGCGTTCGAACTCCTCGCCCTCCACCAGCACGCCCTCGCCGTTTTCCATGCGGGCCACGACAAAGAAGGGATCCAGGGGGATGAACAGGCCGTATTCCTTGTCCTCGGCCCGGAACTGGATCAGCATTTCGTAGAGGTCGGTTTCATCGTCCTCATCGCCGTCGAGCTCGTCCTCGTCGTACTCCTCGGGATCGGGTTCCTCCAGGTCCCCGCTGACGGTCAGGGTGACAGCGGAGCGCACCAGCGTCAGGTCGTGCTCCTGCAGCACCACATCGGCCACCGAGAGGATCGGCTCGGCATGGCTGAGTTCTTCGATGACCTCGTCTTCGCCGTTCTCGTTTTCGGCGATCTGCACCAGGCAGACCGGGGTGTCGACGGGGGTCAGCAGGGCGTAGTCCTTGCCGTCCAGGGGAATCAGTTGCTCAAGGAAGCAGAGCAGCTGGCGCCCGCTCTGGTCCCGCACCAGCACGGTCGGGACATCACCGGTGCCGTTGATGCTGGGGCCGTCAGTGCTCATGGCGCATGGGGGAGATGGCCTAAGGATGCCTGGGCATCGGACTCCAGGCCATGGGCTGGGGTCGCCTTGCTGACCGCTGCCGGCTCCGGCCCCTCCTGGAGCCACTGCTCGAGCAGCAGGGCGGCGGCGGCGCTATCGAGGGCGCCGCTGCGGTCCCCCCGCAGCCCAAAGCGCTCCCCGGCATCCCAGCTGCTGGCGTATTCATTGACAAAGGCCAGCGGGAGGGCCAGGTCCCGGGCCAGGCGTTCGCCGTAGCGGCGGCAGTGCTCCGCTTGGGCAGTGGGTTGTTGCTGGGCATCCAGTGGGAGTCCCACCACCAGGGCCAGGATCCGCCGTTCCCGCACCAAGGCCTGGAGCTGCTGCAGGTCCGCGGGATAGCGGCCCCGGTGCAGCGCCGGAAGGGGTTTGACCGTCAGGCCCAGGGGGTCACAGCCGGCCAGACCGATGCGTTTCCGGCCGACATCCAGGGAGAGCACCGAGCGGGGTGCGGGGGCGGCCATCAGCGCTCGAGGGGCGTTGGGATTGGCTTCTGACCCGGCTGCAGCTGGCCAAGGACCGCCTCCAGCTTGCGGCTGACCCCTTGGCTGGTTTGCGGGGCATGGCGGCGCCAGACGCTGCGGGCCATCACCACCTCTTCCCCTTCGGGCGCCATCCCCAGGCTTTGCAGCCATTGGTTGTGCTCGTGCTTGAGGACATCACTGCGGATCAGCACTTCACCGAGGCCCTGGGCGCTCTGCTCCAGCAGCAGGTGCAGGGGTTGCCCCAGCAGGTGCTGCCAGCCGGGGTGGAGGCTCAGCTCCAGTTCTGGGATCTCTCGGCTGCCGGGGCGCAGCCGCCGGACCCCAGCCACCGCTTGCTGGCGACTGGTGTCCATCAGCATCCAGCTGGGCTGTTCGCTTTGATCGAGCAGATCGTCCACGCGGCGATCAAGCAGTTGCCGCAACTGGGCCGGCAGGGCGGCCTGCTCGAGTTGCCACATCGCCAGGGCGCTCCGGCGATTGAGCGGCAGCAGCTGCAAGTCCGAGGGCAGGGCGCGATCGAGCGGTTTCTGGGGCGGTTCCCAGCGCCAGAGGGTTTCGTGGCGGAGTTGCTGGAAGCCCTGTTGCCGCAGGAGACCCAAGCGATTGCTGTCGGTGCTGGGGCTGGTGGCAATCCAACTGGCGGCGCTCGGACTGCCCTGGATGGCGGCGCGCACCAGGGCGGCCTCAATCGCCATGCGTCCGGCTTCTCCGGCCTCCAGGCTGGCCTCACTGCTGCGCAGGTGTTGGATCTGCCAGCAGCTGCCGCTGCGGTTCAGTCGTTGACTGACAACCAGTCCCAGGGGGGTCTGGGGGTCGCGGAAGGCCACGAAGGTCTCCGAGGCCAGGGCCGGTCGCGGGGCGAGACGTTGCAGCAGCCGCTCGGGCCCCTGCAACAGCAGGGATCGCTGCAGCAGAGGCAGGAGATCGCTGAAGCAGGGTTCCTGCAGAAAAGGCAGCTGCCATCCCCGCAGCGGCTTCACCTGAAGGCTTGGTTGAGCAGCTGAGGACACGGCGGCGCCGAAGGGGCCTCCTTCAATGGTATGGGCGATTGCTAGTTCGGGCGAACCAGCACCAGTGGGGTGCGCTCGTTGGCGTTGCCGGCGGGGTTGGGCTTGAGGGCCCGCTCCAGCAGCGCCTCATCGCAGCCGGGGCTGGAGGCCAGCACCTTGACCCGACCGAGGTCGTTGACATCCACAACGGCGACGGCGACGCCGAGCTCGGCGGCCAGTTGGCGGCAGACCTCGCTGCTTTGAACCGGACCCAGGACGATGGTCTGGTCGTAGGGCGGGGTGGTGCCGGTGACGTCGTCGATCAGGCGGGCCTGTTCACCGGCCAGCCGATAGAACCAACCCTTGGAGCCCACGAGCTTGAGGGCGGTGCCGGCGAGCCAGGCACAGAGCACGCGCGCCGGACCGACGTTGTCGATCAGGGTCTGCAGGCCGCAGGCGGTGGCCAGGGAGCTGGTGGGGTGGAAGACCCGGCAGAGCAGACGGGCCAGGCTGGAGGGCTGCAGGTTGGCCGGGTGGTTGTAGCGGCCCTGCATGACCGCCAGCGGGGTCTCGCCGATGGTCAGGACATCCCCGGGCTGCAGCACGGCGCCGGCGTAGTGCTGCAGGACCTCGGCGGGATCGTCGAGGGTTCCGAGCAGATGGGTGCGAATCGGCAACACGCTGCAGCGATCACCCTGGCGCCAGGTCGCGCTGGAGCTCTGCGCTGGGGCCGGACGGCGCAGGGGAATCAGCACCCCATCGCGTTGTTGCAGCCGGCCGAAGGGGCCGTAGTTGATCCAGAGGATCTCCAGCCAGAGGGTGTCCAGCAGGTTGCGCAGGTCGCTGCCGGCTGGGGCCTCAAGCGTGATCAGCGCTTCGGCTTGGGTGGTCTTGCGCCCTTTGACGATGTAGGCGAACCAGTAGCCATCGGCGCGGGCCTCCTCATCGGGGTGCTGCGGGCTCAGGCTGCAGCGCACGTTGACCCCAGAGAGGTCCGCGCGTCCAAGCAGGGTGGGTTTGAGTTCAATCTCGGGAACAAAGACCTCCATCCGCCGGTGTGGGTTGCGGATGCTCAGGGTTCCCTTGACCTGCCATTGGCTGTCGGAGACCCGTTGCACCTTCCAACCGCTGCTGCTGAGCCGCAGGGGTGAGGCGGGCCGCAGGCGATGGCGCAGCTCCAGCCAGAGCAACGCCAACCCAAAGACCAGGGCGGCGATCAGGACAACAGCAAACAGGGCGGCCAACGGCGGAGCTTTGCGTTCTGCGGGAGCGTAGGTGGTGCAGCAGAAAAACCCGCTTAGCGTTTCGGCATTGCGGTGGTGAGCCCCGATGCGCAAGACCTTCGTTCTCGATACGAATGTGTTGCTGCATGACCCCCAGGCCCTCACACGCTTTGAAGACAACGCGGTGGTGATCCCGATCGAGGTGGTCGAGGAGATCGACCGCTTCAAGAAGGACCCCTCCGAGAAGGGCCGCAATGCCCGCCAGATCTCGCGCCTGCTCGATGCCCTGCGGGAGAAGGGAAACCTGGCGGATGGCGTGCCGATTGATGAGGGCAGTGGCGGCACGCTGCAGGTGGTCTTCTGCCGCAGCGAGACCCTGGCCCAGTTGCCGCCGGAGCTCAAGGGCGGCAGCGGTGACAACAACATCCTGGCGGTGGCGCTGGAGCAGCTCCGCTCCGGCTTGATTGCCGATCAACCCCCGGTGGTGCTGGTCACCAAGGACACCAACCTGCGGATCAAGGCCGATGCCGTCGGCCTGACCGCTCAGGACTACACCACCGACAAGGTCGACATCGCCGACCTCTACGCCGGGGTCAGTGAGCTATCGGCCAGTGCAACGGCGATGGACACCCTCAAGAGCGAGGGGGGGCTGCCGCTCACGGAGCTTCCCTCCGCTGAAGGTGCCGATCTCCAGGCCAATGAGGGGGTCACCCTGGTGGATCAGGCCCAACCCAATCACACGCTGCTCGCGCGTTTTGATGCCCAGCATCAGCGGCTGGTGCCGCTGCAGCGCAGCACGCGGGCCCGACTGGGCAAGGTCTCGCCCCGCAACCGCGAGCAGACTTTTGCCTTGGATCTGCTGCTGGATCCCTCGGTGCAACTCCTGACCCTGGTGGGGAAGGCCGGGACGGGGAAAACCCTGCTGGCCCTGGCGGCGGGCCTGCACCAGGTGGCGGATGAACAGCTCTATGAACGCCTGCTGGTGACCCGGCCGGTGATCTCGCTGGGCAAAGAGATCGGCTTTCTGCCCGGCAGCCTCGAGGAAAAGATGGGCCCCTGGATGCAGCCGATCATCGACAACCTTGATTTCCTGCTCGGCAACAGCCCTGAAGAGGAGGGCCGTTCGGGAGCCAAGGGCGCCTCTGGGCCTGCGAATCGTGCCGGCACCAATCGGGCCCCCCGCAGCAACTGGACGGACCTCAAGGGGATGGGGCTCCTGGAGGTGGAGGCGATCAGCTACATCCGCGGTCGCTCGATTCCGCGGCAGTACATGGTGGTGGATGAGGCCCAGAACCTCACCCCCCACGAGGTCAAAACGATCGTCACCCGCGTGGGCGAGGGCACCAAGATCGTCTTCACCGGTGACCCGTATCAGATCGACAATCCCTATGTGGATGCCGAGAGCAATGGCCTGACCTGGCTGGTGGAGCGCTTCAAAGGGCAGCCGCTCGCGGGCCACATCACCCTGATCCGCGGCGAGCGCAGCGAACTGGCGGAGCTGGCGGCGAACCTGCTTTAGACCATCGCCTCCGGGCGCACCCACTGATCGAATTCTTCGGCGCTGATCTCGCCGAGGACCAGGGCGGCTTCCTTGAGGCTCAGCCCGTGCTTGTGGGCATGTTTGGCAATGCCGCTGGCGCGGTCGTAGCCGATGGCGGGGGTCAGGGCCGTCACAAGCATCAGGCTCTGATTCAGCAGCCGCTCGATGCGCTGTTCATTGGCCTTGAGGCCCTCGATGCAGTGCTCGCGGAAGCTGGTGCAGCCGCCCGCCAGCAGCTCGATGCTCTCGAGCACGTTGTGGGCGATCAGGGGCTTGAAGACGTTCAGCTCAAAGTTGCCCTGGCTGGCGCCGATCTGAACGGCGGTGTTGTTGCCCATCACCTGGGCCGCCACCATCGTCAGGCTTTCGCACTGGGTGGGGTTGACCTTGCCCGGCATGATCGAGCTGCCCGGCTCGTTTTCCGGCAGGACCAGTTCCCCGAGGCCGCAGCGTGGTCCGCTGCCGAGCCAGCGGATGTCATTGGCGATCTTCATCAATGAGCCCGCCAGCACCGTCAGGGCGCCATGGCTTGAGGCCAGGGCCTCATGGCCCGCCAAGGCTTGGAACTTGTTGGGGGCGCTGCTGAAGGCGGTTCCAAGGCGCTCCGTGAGCCGCGTCGCCACCGCCTCGCCAAAGCCCTTCGGGGCATTGAGGCCGGTGCCCACGGCCGTGCCACCAATCGCCAGCTCCCGCACCCGCGGCAGGCTCTGGCGGATGGCTTCGATCGCCAGCTGCAGCTGGGCGACGTAGCCGCTGAATTCCTGGCCCAGGCTCAGGGGCACCGCATCTTGGAGATGGGTCCGGCCGATCTTGACCAGATCGGCGTAGGCCGTGGCCTTGGCCTGCAGGGCCGCCGCCAGGCCCTCAACCGCGGGCAGGAGACGTTGCTCCAGTTCGATCACCACGGCGATGTGCATCGCCGCCGGGAAGGTGTCGTTGCTCGATTGGCTGAGGTTGACGTGGTCGTTGGGGTGCACCGGGCTCTTGCTGCCCAGTTCACCGCCGAGGGCCTCGATCGCCTTGTTGGCGATGACCTCGTTGGCGTTCATGTTGCTCTGGGTGCCCGAGCCGGTCTGCCAGACCTTCAGCGGGAACTCCTGGTCCAGATCACCGGCGGCCACCTGCTCGGCGGCGGTCACGATGGCGCTGCAGAGGGCCGCATCCAGCTTGCCGAGATCGCGATTCGCCTCCGCGCAGGCCGCCTTCAGCTGACCGAAGGCATGCACGATCGCCAGGGGCATGCGCTGGCCGAAGGGGAAGTTCCCTATGGAGCGCTGGGTCTGGGCGCCCCAGTAGTGCTCCGCGGGAACGGCGATGACCCCGAGGCTGTCGGTCTCTTGGCGCTGACTCATGGGGCGGCGACGATTTCGCTGTTGAGTTCGTTGACCTCGCGGTTGAGGCTGAGCTTCGTATCACCCTGGGGACGGAGCCCGGTGATGCCGCTTAGCGCTTCGTTGATGGCGTCGATGCTCACGGGCCCGCTCTCATCGAGGACCACCTTGCCCTCGCGGTCGAGCACCACGACCTGGGGGATTTGGCCCTTCCAATAGCTGGCGGGGTCAATGGCGCCGTGGGTCTCGCGGTTCTGCAGCGGGTCGGTCTGCAGCAGGATCAACTCAGCGCTGCGGCCCCAGAGGCGCTGCAGTTCGTTGAAGACGACGGCGTACTGCTTGCTGGCGGCGCTGTCATCGAGGAAGAAGCCCAGGATGATCACCCGGTGCTCCTCCAAGGCCTGCGAGAGGGTGCTTCGCGGCGGCACCAGGGAGCCGTTGCCCGCGTAGAGCGCATAGATATTGCCGTCGTAGCTGTTGGTGTCCCGCGCGGCCTGGCTTGGTGCGGCGAGGCCCAGCACCAGAACCAAGCAGAGGGCCAGCGCTGCAAGGGGCTTCAGCAGCCGGGCCAGGGTGCGGGGCATCAACGCAGGGAAAGCTGCGGCCATTGTGGCCTTCAGCAGGTCAGGAACCGCGGCCGATGCTGCGGCCCATGCCCTGGAGGATTCCGCGGCCGACCAGGCCAATGGCCCGACCAATGACCTGGGTCAGCACCACCACCACCAGATCCCCGAGTCGCCTGAACAGGGCCTGGACCTGGGGGGCAAGGGCATCGCGACCCTCCAGCACGAGGGTGATCAGTTGCTGGCCCCAGCTGAGCTGCTGCAACTCCCGGTCCCGGGGTTCCATGTGCTCGATCGGAACGATGGCGCCTTGCTTGAGTCCATAGAGCAAGCGGCGGCTTTCGTAGAGCTGGACGGGCCTCTCAAACAGGCTGTCCCAGCGTTGCTGGGAGTTCAGCTGGTTGCGCAGTCGCTCCAGGTTCCGTGTGGGCAGGAGATCACTGCGCAGTAGGTAGCGGCGCAGATCAGGCCAGGTGCTGCAGCTGGCGAGGATTTCTGCGCTGATCAGTTCCGCCGTGCGAATCAGCCAGTTGCTGATCAGTGCCTCCAGGTGGAGCAGCGCCTGGGGTTCATCGGGGGCCAACAGGCGGCCGTCCACCAGGATCGGTTGGGCGCAGACCAGGGCCGCGAGCATCGGCAGGGCAGCCGGCAGTTCTGGATCCACCGCGGTGAGGTCACTGGCCTCACTCAGGCTCTGGGCGACGGGAAGCAGGCCCCCCTCAAGCGGTAGTTGGACGTATTCACCGGCCATGGCCCGCATGGAGAGGCGACGCAATTCCGGTTGCTGCCCAAGCCAACGCTCTTCCAGAGCCACACCGCGCAGCTGCTCGTGGCGGAAGCGGGTGATCAGGAGGTCGAACTGGGCCAGCAGGGCGAGCAGCAGATCGCGGCGGTGGTCCGTGTTCAGTCCCTCCAGGGCCATCAGCTGACCGCTTTGGTTGCTGAGACCGGTGGAGGCGGCCGTGATCAACCGCTCTTGGATGGCCTCCCAGACCCCGATGGCCGTGCGCTCCCGCAGGGTGATGCCAACGACGGCCTGCGGCTCCGGGCGCTGCAGCGGAGCCTCAGACGGGAAGGCCATGCTGATCGGCCCCCAGAGCCAAAGCAGCAGCCGTTTGGCCAGGGCAAGTTCCCGCAGCCGACCCGCCAACAGCAGGGCGTTCAGGCCCACCGGCTGGAGGTCGAGCCAGCGGCGGCAGCGCAGGGCTTCCGCTTCGATTTGAGCCAGGCCACTGCGCAGCAGCCACTGGCCAAGGCCCAGCGCCTCCCGGCTCTGCTCGGGTTGCTCGATCCCGCGCAGGGGCCGCAGTTCCACCACCCGTCCGCCCGTCAGCAGGGTGTCAACGGCGGCGCGGATCTCCTGGGGCTCCGCCTGTTGCAGCAGACCTTCAGCCGGCAACTGCAGCAGCCAGCTGCTGGGTAGGTCGGACTCCGCCGGTAGGAGCAGCAGCAGCGGCGCCGGTTGCCAGCGATCGCGCAGCTGGGCGAGTTCCCGCTCCAGCGTGGCCGCAGGCATGCCAGCACTGATGCTCCAGATCACCAGGGCGATGGCTCCCTTGTCTGGGTCGCTGGCTGCTTTGAGCTGGAACGACTCCTCCAGCAACCGCTCCAGGCCCGCCTGAATCAGGGGCTCCGCCAGGATCAGGATCGGAGGTGCGTCCTTCGCCTCGGGCACGGATCAGGGTTGAGCCTTAATGGCGCTCAAGTTAACGGGGATTGACGCAGTTTCCAGTGCTGCTCAAGGCTCTGGCGCACTTAGCGCCGCCGTCCGCTGAGATTGAGCGTGTAGCTCTCAATCCGATAGCCGGTTTGCTCTTCAATGCGATCGAGCAGATCGGCGGGTAATTCCACATCCAGATCCTGGATGGCACCGGACTCGAGGCAGGTGATGTGGCTGTGGGGATCGCTGCGGTAGCCGTAGAGCCGTCCATTGGCGCGATCAAGACACTCGATCACCCCTGCGCTTTGGAGCGCTTCAAGGTTTTGGTAGACGGAGGTGTGGCCGATGTTGCGGCCCTTGGCGTTGAGCCGCTCAAAGATGTCGCGGGCACTGAGGTGATCCCGCTCGTCCCAGAGCAGCTCGAGCACCATCCGACGCTGGCGTGAGAGCCGCATTCCCAGGTCTTTGCAGCGGGAATAGGCGAGATCCACCCCGTGGGTCCCGCCGGCCGATGCGTTGTTGGGTGCTGAGGAAGCAGCCACGACCCAAATAGGTCTCTTACACCGTTATAGAACCCGTAGGCGGATTGAGTGCGTCTTGGAGCCGCTCTGGACCGATGGCCTGTAGGGCTTCGGCGAGATCCACCGTGCCGTCATAGAGCGCGCGGCCGACGATGACGCCGCTCACCCCCAGGGGTGCAATGGAGAGCAGCGAGAGGATGTCCTCGAGGGTGCCGATCCCGCCCGAGGCAATCACTGGGATGCTGCTGGCCTCGGCCATGGCGCGCAGGGCGTCGATGTTCGGCCCGGCCAAGGTCCCATCGGTGGCGATGTCGGTGCTGATGATCGCGGCGACGCCGCTGCCTTCAAAACTCTTGGCCAGTTCGGTGGCTTGGACGGTGCTGGTTTCGATCCAGCCACGGGTGGCCACTAGGCCGTCTTTGGCATCGATTCCCACCACGACCTTGCCCGGGTGACGGCTGGCGAGTTCTTTGACCAGCTCAGGCTTTTCGATCGCCACGGTGCCGAGGATCACCCGATCGAGGCCGCACTGCAGCAGTTCCTCGGCCCGCTCGGCACTGCGGACACCGCCGCCCAACTGGACGGGAATCGAGAGGGCTGAGGTGATGGCCTTGACCGCCTGGTCATTGACCGGTTGACCGGTTTTGGCCCCATCGAGATCGACCAGGTGCAGCCGTTGCGCCCCCTGCCGCTGCCAATCGAGGGCCTGCGCCACCGGGTCATCGTTGAAGCGGGTGACCTGGCCGTAATCACCCTGATGCAGCCGAACGCAATGGCCATCCAGCAGGTCGATGGCGGGGATGATCTGCATGGAGGCCGGTCGGCTCAAGGACTGCCAGCCAGGCTGCCAGAGGCTGCGATCCCGCAGTTGCACCAGCGGTACCTCGAGGCGGAACGTCCGATCCAGCACGGCTTCAAGCGCCAGCCGTCGCTCCTTCCCCTTGCCGCTCTCTCCGAGAACACGAAAGTGGCGATAGCCCCGCGTCTGACCAAGGACGTTGGCCTGGGCGGTCCACTGCTGCGGCCACTTCATCCCTGGCCGAGCTGCAGGGCCAGGCCGTAGGGGGCGTTGTCCGCAGGATCCCGGATTCCCAGTTCCTCGCGCCACTGGCTGATGGGTTTCTCCCAGCCTTCCTCCCAGCGGGCGATGGCCAGGCACTGGGCCTGGTGAGCGATGGCCGAGCCATGGGCGGCGGCGGCGCTGATGCTTTCGAACTCCTCGAGCTTGAAGCGGAAGTTCGCCAGTTGGCTGGCGCTGGTGAGCAGGACATAGGCGGGAAAGCCGATCTGCGCCGCCGTGATCGCCAGCACCCCTGTCTCCCCTGCCCGTTCGGTGCCAAAGCCGCTGATGACGTGGTGGATGTCATGGGTGGTCGCAATGCGTTGCGTCAGCCATTGGCCGTCGCTCTCGATCGGCCTGGGCCGAAAGAATTCCGGGTCGTAGCCCAGCTGGCGAATCAAGCGGGCGTACTCCCGTCCCAGGCTTCCGGCCGGCAGTGCTTCGAGCGCCTCGATCTGTGGTTGCAGCGGCGGGTAGCGGCCGTCCATCAGTGCGGCCCCTCCGGGAAGTGCGCGGAAGCGCCTGATGCAGTCCTCCATCTGGGGGCTGCCAAGGAAGTTGTCCACCAGATCGGCGATGTTGCTCAGCTCACCGCCACTGCGGCCCACGGCGGCCAGCAACTTGAGGTTGTTGAGGGAGCGCAGAACCTCGTTGAAGCGGCCCATGGCCTCTGCCCGTCAGAACCCTCAGTTTGCAGAGGGCTTCAAGGACGTGCCCAGCGTTTTGAATGGTCAGACCTGTGGGCTGCTGCGATGAAGATCCTGGTGATGGGCGGAACCCGTTTTGTGGGCCGTCCCCTGGTGCAACAGCTTCAGGACGCGGGCCATGCACTCACCCTGTTCACCCGCGGCAAGAACCCGGTTCCCGCTGGCGTCGAGCACCTCTGTGGCGACCGCAGTACGGCTGAGGGCCTATCGGCTCTGGCCGGTCGTCAATTTGATGTGATCGTCGATAGTTCCGGCCGCACCGTGGCGGACAGCCGCTCGGTTGTGGAGGTGACGGGGGCCCCGAGCCATCGCTTTGTCTACGTCAGCTCCGCCGGTGTCTATGCGGACAGCGCCCTCTGGCCCCTGACGGAGAACTCCCCGACCGATCCCGAGAGCCGTCACAGCGGCAAGCTCGACACCGAGGCCTGGCTCACGGCCGAGAAGATCCCCTTCACCAGCTTCCGGCCCACCTACATCGTTGGTGCGGGCAACTACAACCCTGTCGAGAGCTGGTTCTTCGATCGGATCGTCCATGGCCGTCCGGTGCCCCTTCCCGGCGACGGCAGCACGATCACCCAGTTGGGCCATGTCAACGACCTCGCCACGGCGATGGCCCTGAGCATTGGCGTCGATGCCGCAGCAAATCGGATCTACAACTGCTCGAGTGCCCAGGGCATCAGCTTCCGCGGTCTGGTGGAGGCGGCCGCGCGTGCGTGCGGCAAGGATCCGGCCTCCGTTGAGATCCGCAGCTTTGACCCCAGCAGTCTGGACAAAAAGGCCCGCAAGGCCTTCCCCCTGCGGATGGCCCATTTCCTGACCGATATCCATCGGGTCCAGCGCGAGCTGGCCTGGACACCCCAGTACGACGTCGAGCGCTCCCTCGCCGACAGCTACAGCAACGACTACGCCAAGCGGATGCCCACCAGCCCTGATTTCAGCTCCGACGATCAGCTGCTGGCGCTGTGATGTAGCCCCAGGCTGAGCTCAGGGCCAGCGCCAGGGAGGGCCAGAACAACCAGAAACCCAACAGCTGGAGCGGGGCTGCTCCCCCACCGGGCCAGAGCAGCAGTAAGAGGGCGGCGAATTGAAGGATGGTTTTGGCCTTGCCTCCCCAGGAGGCAGGTCCTCCGCTGCCTTGCCCAGCGCGCCAGCCGGAGATCAGCAGTTCACGGGCGAGCAGGAGCCAGATCGCCCAGAGCGGCAGGGAGCCTGCAGCGCCAAGCCAGAGCAGGGGCGCCAGGATCAGGATCTTGTCGGTGAGTGGGTCCAGACGGGCCCCCCAGACCGAGCCGCCCCCGGCGCGTCTGGCCAGCCAGCCGTCGGCGGCATCGCTGAGGCCCCCGAGCAGCAGCAACCACCAGGCCAACCAGCCGTTGCCCTGGACCAGCGCCAGGATCAGGGGCAGACCGATGACGGCGCGGGCGATGGTCAGGCCATCGGCAAGCTGCCGGCTGAGGCTGGAGTTCGGCATGGCTTTCCGACCAAGCGTTGCGGTTCATTCTTCCGCCTGACGGAGCGGCCACAATGACGGCATCCGCAGCGCAGTCATGGTCGTTGAACGCCGGGTCTCCGAAGTGATGACCACGCCCATTCGCAGCGTTGGTCGCGAGACGCCCCTCCAGAACGCGGTGCAGGTGATGAGCGATCACCACATCAGTGGTCTGCCCGTGGTCGATGCCGCCGGGGCGCTGGTGGGCGAGCTGACCGAGCAGGACCTGATGGTGCGTGAGAGCGGCTTTGATGCCGGCCCTTACGTGATGCTGCTCGACGCCGTGATCTATCTGCGCAACCCGCTGCAGTGGGACAAGCAGGTGCATCAGGTGCTCGGCAACAGCGTCGGCGAGGTGATGAGCCAGGCCCCCCACACCTGCAGTGGCGACACCCTGCTGCCGGAGGCGGCCCGCTTGCTGCATGAAAAGGGCACGCAGCGGCTGTTTGTGCTCGATGAGCAGCGGCGCCCTGTCGGGGTCTTGACCCGAGGCGATGTCGTGCGGGCGTTGGCCTCGGCCTGATCCCTAGAGCGGTGGCGGCGCCTGCACCGGTGGCAGCGGCCGGGGGGGGAGCAGCGGCGGCGGAGTTGGTGCCCCAAGCGGGAAGTCCCCCGGGGGCATCGCTTCAGCAGGGGCGAGGGCATCGGCATCCCCGTTTAAGAACTCCGGCTCCTGGGGCAAGGGCTGACCATCCAGCAGCACCAGGGGTGGCGGTAGGTCGGGGGCTTCAGGCGTGAGTTCGTTCTCGAGCGTGCTGTTGGCTGCGCTCTCCTGAAGTTCCCTGAGGGCTAGGGGATCGGCCGTGATCGGCGGTTCACGCAGCGGCGCGCGCTTGGCGCTGCCCGGCGGTTGGGCCAGGGGTGCGGGCGACCAGATCAGGCGCGCCACCGGCTCGACCCCCTGCTCCATCAGGCGGTTCAGCCCGGCGAGGGCGCGGTCGGCCAGCTGCGCACCGAAGCTCTGGCCGCATTGCAGCGGGTTGCTGCAATCCCGTTGTCCCAGGCGCGGCGTGAGGCTGGCCAGCAGATTGCCTCGCAGGGGGATGGCGCGGGGGCTCAGTCGCAGCAGGTAGGGGACGTGGACAAAGCTGGTGGCTCCACCGCTGATCCAGTTCGCATCGGCCTCGGTGAATCCTTTGACCCCTGGAATGATCAGGCGGCTTTTGGAGGCGTGATCGGGCAGGTAGGCCGCCTTGAAACCGCGCTGGCGGGCCAGGCTTTTGGTTTGCTCGAGGGTCAGGCCATCGCGGCTCATGAGCACCTCGAGGCGACCATCGCTGCGCAGGCCGATGACCATCCGAATCCGCGGCAGGTAATAGCGGATTTGCTGCCCCATCGAAACGCTGTAGGCGCCGCGGTATTCAGGCGGGGGATCCAGAAGATCGTTGTAGAGGCTGTGCAGTCCACCGATGAAGGTGTCGTACTGAGCGGCCCGCTCGGATGTGAGTTCGCCAAAGCCGAAATCAGCACCGCCGTCGTGGCGAATCCCCACAAAGGCCCGTTGGCGGGCGGCGGTTCGGTTTCGGCCTCTCCAGACCTGATCTCCCAACTTCAGGTCCCCCAGTGGAACCGTGATCTCCCGGCCCAGGCTGTTGACATGCCGCTCGTACATCGGCCCGGAGACGTAGGCCAGGGCGGAGGAGTCGTTGTAGGCGTCCTGCTCCCGGTCCCAGCCCTCGAGCAGATCAATGCGGACCTTGCGCGGGTCGAAGTCGAGGGCGTAGACGTCCTGGTCGGGCAGGTAGCGGAAGGGTTCGGCCTGGCCGCCGACCGCACTCAAGCGTGAGGAACCCGTTCTGGCCGGCTCGCCCTCGGGCAAGGGCGGCGCGATGGCGACAAAAAACGCAAACAGACCGGCTGGAAGCCAAAGGGGGATCCAGCGCTTGCGTCGCCAATGGGGGCGCTTCTGTTTCGTCGGTGGCGCTGAAGCGGTGTCCAGATGAAGGGACCAGAGATCAGCAATCTAGGGACCGCTTAGTTCGCGCCCGGCAGTTTCAGAACCCGGTCTTCGGCAATGACCCAGCGCTGCATCTTCAGTGGAGCTGGATGGCCGCCCGTGAGTTCGCCGAAGGCGGGCAGCAGCAGGCGTTGCTGGCTGAAATCCAAGCCAAAACAGGGCAACCGCAGCCGATCAGAGCCTTGTCCGAGGACCGCCACGGGGTGCACGTGGCCGCAGATGTTGAGCAGCTCAGGCTCCGGAGGCGTCTCCGGTTCGTGGCTCAGCCACCAGGCGCCGCGTTGCAGGGATGGTTGGGCCTGCAGCGAGGGAAAGACGGCGCCGCGATCGTGATTCCCTCCGACCAGGACCAACTCGCACCCCATCAGTTCGGGAAGAGCTGCGAGCTTCTCCTGGAGTTCAGGGGTCAGTCCCAGCCGGCTATGGATCAGGTCCCCGAGGACCAGCACCTGCTGCGGGTGAAGCGAGGCCGTGAGCTCCAGCAGCCGATTGAGATTCCCCTGATCCCCATCGCTGGGCAAGGGGATGCCCTGCGCCTGAAAGCTCTCGGCCTTGCCGAGATGGAGATCGGCAATCAGCAGGACCTGGAGCTCTGGATCCCAGGCGGCCCGTTGGGGCAGCAACTCCAGGCGGCTATTGCCCCAGGTCAGGGTTTCGTTGGAGCTCAACGCTGGCCCATGACCCGTTGGTAGGCCGCCCGTTGTTGGGTCGCGGCAATCGTGGCTTGAACCTGCGGGTAGGGGCTCAGATCAATCTGTGGGAAGAAGATCGGCAGGTAGGCCAGGTAGGCGTTCACGGCGCAATCGGCGACGCCCCAGTCGCCGCCCATCAGGGGACCGCTAGCGAGCTTGCGATCGAGCACTTCCATCAGCCGGGGGAACTCCCGCTCCCGGTTGGAGGGGACAAACAGGGCCGTGGCCAGGGTGGCGTTGGCAAAGAGCACCCACTGCTGCGCCAGGCCCCGCTCCGCGGCGGTTTGGCATTCGCCCCCAAAACGCTCCGCCAGATAGAGGAGGATCGCGCCACTCTCAAACAGCTGCAGTCGCCCGCCGGGCAGGCTGGGATCCTCATCCACCAGCGCCGGCACCTTGGCGAAGGGGTTGATGGCGGTGAAGGGCTCTTGGCGGTGCTCCCCGGCCTCCATGTCCAGGAGCTGCCAGGTGTAGGGGATTCCCCGTTCTTCCATGTACCAGCGCGGCATGGAGGCGCGGCTGCGGGCGCCGCCGAACAGGGTGAGGGCCATGGATCAGCTGGAAACCGGCCTGAGCGTAGAAGCTGCAGACAGCGGCGTCGGTTGGTTGTGATCTGATCCGCTCCAGCAACCGTTGCTCAGGACTGGAGCGAATCGCACCTGCCGCGGCTTGCCGAGATAGACCCAGGCCTCGCGACCATCGGACAGGCGGCGCAGCTCCCGCCGGTAGAGCCGGGGTGCTCCCTCGAATCGATCCAGCGCCTGCAGTTCCTGGGCCGTGATGCTGTAGAGCTCACCGCTGATGGGGCGACTGGCCTGGGGATTGCAGATCGCCATCGGGAAGGGCCCAAGGTTGTAGAGCTCCAGACCACTGAGGAGCGCCGTTCCTTCGAACGCGGCATCGCCCAGAAGGCCATGGGAGCGTTCGCCGCGCTTCAGCGTCCCGTAGACGAACACCAGGCCGACATAATCAGGAGCCCCGTTGGTCCCACCCATGACGATTGCGTTGCTGATTGCCTTGGCTGGCTCCTTGGGTGCGATGGCTTTAATCGTGCGTCGTCTCGAGAAGTCCTGATCGGACGCCCCCTAGATCGCCCAGAACTCAGGGTCACACTTCCGCTGCCGAGGCACCAACTTCAGGTCGTGATCAGGGAAGAGGTCGCGGCTGAGATGCCAAGCCTGCTCTTGGGTCTCTGCCTGCAGTGGAACCCTCAGGATGCGCTGGGGGAGCGTGACGTTCAGCTCGTAAAAGAACATTGGGCGCCACCGTCTCTATTCAGGCGGTAGCTAGGGATTTCGCGGGTGGACTCAAACCCAAAGGTTCTTATCCGAAAGCATTGCTGAAGACGGCTTGAAAATTCGCGTGTCCGTGGATCAACAGGGCCGCTGAGAGGGGCACCACGGCGAGGACCAGGGCCAAAAACAGAGCCGAGAGGGGTCGGTGGTTGTTCATGGGCCGCATTGTCGCGCTCTGTTTGGGTGAGCTGACGCGTGCCGAAAAAGCTGTTCGCTTTTTTGGTCTTTCGCTTAGGAGGGCATGCCTGGATTGAACGGTGCTGATGGATGGGCTGGCTCGGGAGCGACTGGGACGCATCAACCCCAATGTCCTCGCCGATCTGTTGAAGCTCACCCCTGAACAGCGGCGTCAGATGGTTCAGCAGCTGAGCGGACTCGAGGCCAACGGGACGATCCCCGTCGAGGTGGCGATGCGTGCCGCCCAAAGGGCCAAGGACGCTGGCGCTTCCTCAGATCTCGCCTGACGGCCAGCCCCTGAGCCATTGCATGAGCGCTTTACTCGGGGCCTTGAGCTCCTCGATCGATCCATAGAGCCAGTCCTGCCAGCCTTCCTGGGGCAAGCCGCTGAAGACCATCAGATTCAGGGGATAGTCCTCGGAGTCGCTGCAGCGCCGGAAGTCATCGCGGTAAAGAAAAACAGGTTTCCCGAGGGCAATCGCGGCACCGAGTTCCAGCATCACGCCTTCATCGGGAGGCGTGCCGTTGACGATGGCGAGGAGGGCGTCGGCATCACGCACGTCCTGCAGATCCGCCTGGGCGACGCGCCAGGCCCAGCCCGGCTGCGCGAGATCCACCTGACCATTTCGCGTGAACGGCTCCCAGACCTCGATCCCTAGCTGCTCAAGGGCCTCGACAAAGTCAGGCAGCAAGCGCGAGCGCCAATGGGCCGAGAAGCCGTAGGGCGAGGCCAGATAGAGGGTTGGTTTAGCCATGGGAGCGTGAGGCGCGGTACTGCTGTTCATCGGCTCTGGCTGCTGCTGCGTTCTCCCAGGGGAAGAGCACCCATTCGCTCGAGTCGTTCACCTCGAGGGCGCTCCACCACTGCGGTTCCACCTTGCTGATCCAGACCAAGGTGGTGATGTCCGTGCGGCTTCGGAAGGGCTCAACAGTGCGCCCGGTTTCATAGATGTCGTCGACCACCAGGCAACCCGCCTCTGGCTGATCCAGTAGCGGTAGGCCCAGGCGATGGCTCAGGCAGACCGCCAGGACCAGTCCACCGCGCGGAACCCCGTAGACCCCCGTCCAAGACGACGACTCAAACTTCTCCAGCGTGGCGTCTAGGGCCCGGTCAAGGTCAGCCCAGCTGAGGGTGCGCATGCGGCTGTGTCTGGTCCCCTGAGCATGAGCCATAGCCCACTGAGATGGGCTGCGGCACGGCCAATCGAGAGAACGGCCAGGCCGATGCAGAGGGGGCAGTGCGTGAGGCTCATCCGCTCAGCTTGCAGGGTTTGCGACCGTCGGTTCTGATTCCCGCTGAATCTTCATGCCAGCCGCTACAAGGGAAGGACGATGGATGGGGCCCGATGCGCCTGCTGCTGTTGTTGGCGCTGCTCCTGGTGGGGTGCCAGAGCGGAGATGACGGTTCTGATCTGGTGGTGAAGACCAGCTCCGGTCAACGGCTGTTGGTGGAGGAGGGCAGCGTTCAACTGGAGGACCGACGCATTGCGCAGCGGGTGAATCTCGAGTCGTTAAAGGCCGAGATCGCCTGGGCCAAGAAAAACGTCGACTTCAATGAACGCGACGGCATCCCCGTTGACTTCTGGCAGAAGGACCTGGAGGGGGACCAGGCGCGTCTGGCTGCCGCTGAGGCACTGATCCAGAGCGAGAAGGAGCACGGCGTGCTCTACCGCGTGGCCCGCTTCGCTCCAATCGTGGAGGGTCCCAACGGGGCGCGTCAGACACTCCCGGTGGTGACGGCCTATTGCGTGCGCGACTCGATCCCTGGGGTGGCCGAGAACCTGGCGCAGTTCAAGATCAGCCAAGGACAACTGAACTCCCAGGACCCCCGAGAGGTGCTGGTGGCCAAGATCTGCCGCCGCTGGACGACGACGCCATAAAAAAGACCCCCGATTCAAGGGGGCCTGTTCTCTTCTCTGCGTGGGGGCATCGAAGCGTCACGCCCAGGGCTGCACCATCGGTGAGAACACCTACTCTCGATCGCCGCGGGACTTTGTCGTGACGGTGGCGGCCCAGGAGAAACGCGAGCAGAAGCGTCAGGGCAGGGCCGGTTCAGGTTGGTTGCGCTCGGCCTGCGGCAGCAAGGTGGTTCGGATCACCACGATCGACCCGACGGCCCACGCCCAGTGGTGTGAGGTGGTCAATGCCGACTTGGCCAGCGATGGCCAGATCCAGGCGTTTCACAACAGCCGAATGCTCCGCTACAACGCGGTGCGCCTCTGGCAGAACCTGCTGCGACAGGGATGGACTCAGGTGCCAGCCCAGTGGTGATCAGGCCGGGACGAAGCGCTGTTTGAGCCCCTTCCACCAACGCACCAGCAGCGACCACCACTGGCCAAACCCGCTCTGGGCGGCCGCAGGGCGGGCCATGGCGGCGGCGCAGGGCCTGGGGCTCAGTGGTTCAAAGCCATCGCAAGAGGAGAGGGCCTCGGCTTGGATCTGCTGCTCAAGGGTGTGCCGAGCGGCTGATCGATTGCGTGACACCGACATGCGCACCTTCGCGAACCAGCCTTGTTATTGCGCCATCCCAGCCCTGGGGCAATGAGTTCTGATGCTCATCCTGCTCCGGCTGTGTCAGGCCCGGCTGCCGTTGCTAGAGCCAGAGAGGGACGTGTTTTCAGGGGAATGGTGCGAAAGCGGGCGATTGGCGATGGCCAGCTGCGGGATTTGGAGCAGCACTACATCCAGGCGATCTATCGCTACAACGAGGCCCTGGATCAGAGCCCCCATTGCGCCTCGAAGGCACGCCGGGAGATGGTTCGCCTTGAAGTGGAAGTCCGCAGACTGCGCTACGGCTACTGAGTTCCTCTTCAGCGCTCCGCTTTGGTGGCCTCTGCGATCAAGCGCTGAACCCGATCCAGCACGGACTCGTTGCTGAGTCGATTGTTCAGGCGCTCGACCAGGAGGGGAAAGGCCAGTGGCCCCGGGCGTTGGGTGCGCTCCATCAGCCATTCACTGGAGGCCATTCGCTCCAGTGCCGCGCGCAAGCGTTGCGTCTCGAGTTGCTCCTCCAGCACCTCACGGCGGGCCTGCTCCAGCAGCAGGTGATCCGGCTCGTGTTTTTGAAAGACGTCAAAGAGCAGGGCGGCACTGATCTGAAGTTGACCGCCGGTTTTGTTCTGTCCGGGCATGGCCTGGGTGACCAGGCCGCTGACCTGGGCAATGGAGCGAAAGCGGCGGCGGCAGAGCTCTGAGAAGTTCAGGGCCTGCTCCAGGTCGGCGTCCAGGTTGGCGACGTCGAGCAGCTCATCGCCATGGAGCTCAATCAGCTCGTCAAAGGGGTAGCGCTTGGGGGCAAGCAGCTCAAAGCCGTAGTCGTTGATCGAGACCGTGACCGTGCTGGGGCGATAACGGGCCAGGCGCCAGGCCCAGAGAAAACCAATGCCTTCATGGACAAAGCGCCCTTCGAAGGGGAAGACGAAGAGATGGCTGCCCTCACGGCTCGAGCACACCTCCAGCAGGATCTGCTCCCGCCTGGGGATCCGTGAGAGATCAGCCTGGCGCCGCAGCAGTGGTTCCAGCGCCCGTAATTCCGGTGTGTCGAGCTCCGCTTCATCGCTCAGGCCCTGGGCACAACGATCGACCTCCTCCCGCAGGTGTTCGCTCAGCAGATCAGAGAGGGCCATCTGTCCTCCGGCCCAGGCTGGAACCGTGGAGCTCTTGCGGCTGGTGGCCTTGACCTGAGCAGTCATCTCCCGCAGGCGCACGAACTCGAGTTGCCGCCCGGCAAAGAAGAAGACATCGCCCGGTTTCAGCCGTCCGATGAAGGCCTCTTCCACATGGCCGATGACAGCGCCCCGTACAAACCGCACGGTGACGGAGCGATCCGCGGTGATCGTGCCGATGTTGAAGCGGTGATGGCGGGCGATGGTCTTGTCGAGCACCCGGTAGCGATAGGGCTGGCCCGCTTCTGCCGGCTCATCGCTGTCTGGCCTGCAGCGCACCAACTTGCGGTAGCGGGGGTAGGCCCCAAGGCATTGGCCCCCGTGCTCGAGAAAGTCCAGGCACCACTGCCACTGAGCGTCACTGAGGTTGCGGAAACTCCAGCTGCTGCGAACGGTCGCGAGTTCTTGCTCGGGCTCAAACCCGGGGCCGCAGGCCCGGCTGACCAGATGCTGAAGCAGGACATCGAGGGGGAGTTCCGGTGGTTTGCGGTGTTCCACCAAGCCACTGGCCAGGCCCCTGCGCATGGCACTGACCTCCAGCAGCTCCAAGGCGTTGGTGGGCATGAACAGCACCTGCGACGTCCCACCGGGGCAGTGGGCGCTGCGCCCGGCCCGCTGCAGCAGCCGCGCCAGATTTTTGGCACTGCCGATCTGCACCACCCGCTCCACCGGCTGGAAGTCCACCCCCAGGTCCAGGGAGCTGGTGCAGACCACCCAGCGCAGATCCCCCGCCTTGACGGCCGCTTCGATGGCCTCCCGTTCCGTGCGATCAATCGCGCTGTGGTGCAGGGCCAGGGCGTCCTCCATCTCCGGGCAGGCGAAGCGCAGGCACTGGTGCCAGCGCTCGGCCTGGTTGCGGGTGTTGGTGAAGAGCAGCGTGCTGATGGCGGGATCCAGTCCCGCAATTAACTCCTCGTACATCCGCAGTCCGAGGTGGCCCCCCCAGGGGAATCCGTCGATCTGCTCGGGCAAGAGGCTGCGGATGGCGGTCTCCCGCTGCAGTTGCGCCGAGACGATCAGGGGCTTGCTGCCTGTTGCCCCAAGGGCTGCCTGAGCTGCCTCCTCCAGGTTGCCGATCGTCGCGCTGATCGCCCAGGTGCGCAGTGCGGGGCGTTGCTGCCGCAGCCAACTCAGGCAGAGCTCACACTGGCTGCCCCGTTTACTGCCCATCAGCTCATGCCACTCGTCAATGACGACGGCCTGAAGCCCCTCGAATAACGCCGGTGCCTTGGGGTTGGCCAACAGCACACTCAGCGATTCCGGGGTGGTGATCAGGATTTGCGGTGGGGTGCGCAGCTGCTTGCTGCGCTCATAGGTCGCCGTGTCGCCATTGCGGATTCCGACACGAATCGGCCAGCCCATGGCCTCAATCGGTTGCTCAATCGCCAGGGCCAGATCCCGCGAGAGGGCCCGCAGGGGCGTGATCACCAGCAGGCGCAGGCCCTTGCCTTGGCCTGGCTCCTGGAGCATCTCGGCGATGGGCCCCATCACGGCGGCGTAGGTCTTGCCTGAGCCGGTCGGCACCTGCAGCAATCCGCTCTGGCCCTGGAGGTAGGCGTTCCAGACCTCCTGTTGAAAGGCCATGGGTGACCAGCCTTGCTGCTGGAACCAGGCTTCGATCGGCTGAAGCGCGCTGGTCATCGCCCCTCCATCAAGGCCAGGGCACTGGCGACGCTGTCGGCCTCAGAGGCGGGTTTGTCTTGGCGCCAGCGACTGATGCGCGGGAAGCGAACCGCCAGGCCGCACTTGTGACGTTTGGAGGGTTGCAGACCTTCGAAGGCCAGCTCGAAGACCAGGGTCGGCTCGACCGCTCGAACCGGACCAAAACGCTCGGTGGTGTGGGCCCGGATCCAGCGATCCACTTGCCGAATCTCGCCATCGTCGAGGCCCGAGTAGGCCTTGGCGAAGGTCACCAACTCGCCCTCGTCATTCCACAGCCCAAAGCTGTAATCGGTGTAGAGGTTCGCTCGCCGACCACTCCCGGATTGGGCGTAGAGCAGGACGGCATCGAGGTGGAAGGGTTCGAGCTTGTGTTTCCACCAGTGCCCGCGCTTGCGACCCACGAGGTAGGGGGAGGGTTTCGCCTTGAGCATCAGCCCTTCGGCCCCTTTCTCCCGCGCTTGCTCCCGCAGGGGCTCGAGCTCGCTCCAGCCCTTGAGGGCAGGGGTCTCGGAGAGGCGTAAGCGTGATCGCTCCTCGCCGTGCGCTCGGGCGTCGCTCCAGCGTTGAACCAGCGTTTCCAACTGCTCACGGCGCTCCTGCAGCGGCGCTTGCCGTAGATCACATCCCTCCAGCTCCAGCAGGTCGTAGGCCATGAAGGCCGCTGGGCACTGCTTTTGCAGGGTCCGGCTCGGGGCCTTGCGTCCGAGGCGCCGCTGCAGGGTGGCAAAGGGTTCTGGGGCTGGGGCCTCGGCCTGCCAGATCAAGACCTCCCCATCGAGCACCGTTCCCTGCGGCAAGGTCTCAGCGAGGCTGATCAGCTCCGGAAAGGCCTCATTGATCAGGTCCTCGCCGCGGCTCCAGAGACTGCAACCGCCACTGCGGTGGATCAGCTGACCGCGGATGCCGTCCCACTTCCACTCCAGTTGCCACTGGTCCGCAGGGGTCTGCTGGATCTGCTCGAGTTCGATTGGGCTGGCGAGGAAAAACGGATAGGGCCTCGCCGCCAGGGCATCGCCATCACTCGCGGCTGCGGTCAGCGCGGTGAAGCTCTCAGCCGAGGGTGTGAACCCGCCCATCAGGCGATGGGCGATGAGGGCTTCATCGAGATCGGCGCTGCGGGCGACGCCGCGGGTCACCAGCCCGGTGGAGACCCCGACGCGGAAACCACCACTGAGCAACTTGTTGATCAACAGGAGCTCGCTGTTGGGCAGGGTTTGCCAGCAGCCAATCACCGCGGCCTCCTGCTCCTCCCCCTCCGCTGCAGCCAGTTTCGGGAGGACCTGCTCCATCCAGTCCCCCAGGCTTCTCTCTGGGCCCTGCCTTGGTGGATCCGTTTGGTGTTGGCCCCAAAGCAGGGAGACCGTTTCGGCCGAATCGCCCACCTGGTTGCTGCAGGCTTCGAACAGCCAATCCGGCAGCGCCAGGGCCTTCAGGCAGATTTCGCGCAGGCGCCGGCCGGTGATCAAGCGCTTGCGGCGCTTGCCCAACAGCAGGGCCAGGGCCCAGGCCCCATCAGCCGGAGGAGCCGAGCGGAAATAGGTCTCCAGGGCCTCCAGCTTGGCTGTGGTGCTGCTGGTGCCATCGAGTTCAGCGAAGAGTGCGGAGAAGGCCTTCATGGCGTCTCCTCCTCATCGAAGCGTTCGGCTTCAAAGGCCCCCTCGAGGGGTTCAGCGCTGATGCCCTCCACCTCCTTGAGGTAGCGCGAGAGCACGGCGCTCTGGCCATGGGTCACATAGACCTGCTGGGCTTGGCTCTCCTGAACGGTTCGCACCAGTCCGGACCAGTCGGCGTGATCGCTCATCACGAAACCGCGGCCATAGCCCCGCCGGCGCCGTGCTCCCCGTACGGCCATCCAGCCGCTCACAAAGCCGTTCTGGGCCTTCGCCAAGCGACTGAGCCCCCGGCTGCGGTGGGCCGCCGGCGGCGCAATCACCAGGCGTCCCGCGAGGGATTCATCCTTGGGCAACTGGGAGAGAGCCATCGTCGGTGGCATGGCAACCCCCGCCTCGCGGTAGGGCGCCATCAGTCGATCGACGGCGCCATGGAGCAGCACCGTCTCCTCGATGCCGAGTCGATGCAGCTCGGCGAGCACTCGCTGTGCCTTCCCAAAGGCGTAGCAAAAGAGCACCGAAGGCCTGTCCGGCGCGCCGCGCCACCAGTTGACGATTTCACGGGCCACCTCCGCCCCGCTTTGCCAGCGGTAGATGGGAAGGCCAAAGGTGGCTTCGCTGATGAAGACGTTGGCCTGAACGGGCTCAAAGGGTTCGCAGCTGGGGTCGGCGCAGCGCTTGTAGTCGCCGCTGACCAGCCAGCTCTCTCCGCCGGCTTCCAGTCGGATTTGGGCACTGCCGAGGACATGTCCGGCCGAGTGAAAGGAGACCCGAGCGTCGCCAATGCGGTTCAGGTCCCCGTAGCCCACCGGTAACAGATTGATCTCGGCCCCCAGCCGCTCCCGCAGGATCCCCTCACTCGAGGCCACGGCCCAGTACTCCCCACATCCCGGCCGGGCGTGGTCGGCATGGGCATGGGTGATGAGGGCCCTGGGGACTGGCCGCCAGGGATCGATCCAGGCACCAGCTGCCGCGCAGTACAGCCCTTCTCGGGTGAGCTGCAGCAGGCCGCCTGGGGCGAGGGGCATGGGCGCTGGCGGGCGTCATCGGCCTGAATCATGACCACCCAGCTCCCAGCACCGCGTTTTCTCGCTAGTCAGGGGGGACCCCCTGCTGCCCTGGCATGGCCCTGCAAGCGTTTCGTGATGAGCTGGCCAGTACTGCTGCTGCCCTGGCAGCCCCGGGAACTGGACTCTTGGCGGCGGATGAATCCACCGGAACCATCGGCAAGCGTTTTGATGCGATCGGACTGGAGAACAGCGAGGAGAACCGGCGCGCCTACCGCAGTCTTCTGGCCACCACCGAGGGCCTCAGCGAGCACATCTCTGGCGTGATTCTGTTCGAAGAAACCCTCTTTCAAGACAGCACGACTGAGGCCGGTGGGGGACCGATTGTCGAGTTGTTCAAGGCCCAGGGCATCGTTCCCGGGATCAAGGTCGATCAGGGGGTGGAGCCCTTGGCCGGCGGCTTAGAGGGCGAATCCTGGTGCACCGGCCTGAAGGGCTTGGCGGAGCGGGCAGCGCGCTACTACGAACGCGGTGCGCGCTTTGCGAAGTGGCGGGCGGTGCTGCAGATCAGCTCCCATGGCTCACCATCGGAGCTCTCCGTTAAAGAGAACGCCTGGGGATTGGCCCGCTATGCCCGCACCGTTCAGGAGCAGGGCCTGGTGCCGATCGTGGAGCCGGAGATCCTGATGGACGGTGAGCACGACATCACCACGACCGCCGCGGTCCAGGAATGGGTGTTGCGCACCACCTACGAAGCCCTGGCGGTCAATGGGGTCTTTCTTGAGGGCAGCTTGCTTAAGCCGTCGATGACCTGCGCAGGGGCGTCCTGCCCCCAGCAACCCACGGCCGAAGAGGTGGGTGAATTCACGGCCCGCACCTTGATGCGCACGGTTCCCTCGGCCGTACCCGCGATCCTGTTCCTCAGCGGGGGCCTCAGCGAAGAGGACGCGAGCCTCTGTCTCAACGCCGTGAACCAGGCGGCCTCTGGAGCCCCTTGGCACCTGGGCTTCTCCTATGGCCGGGCCCTCCAGCATTCCTGCATCAAGCACTGGGCAGGATCGGATCTCAAGGCGGGGCAAGCCGCCCTGATGGCCAGGGCCCGTGCCAACGGCGCCGCCAGCCTGGGCGGTTATGTCGCTGGATCCGAACCCTCGGATGACAGCAGCCTCTTTGTGGCGAACTACAGCTATTAGCGGCTCATCTCGAGCATTTTTTGAATCGGTGCGAGGGCCCGCAGGCGCATCGCTTCATCCATCTCGATGCGCGGCTCCATCGACTCCAGGCATTGCCAGAGCTTCTCAAGCGTGTTCAGACGCATGTAGGGGCAGGCGTTGCAGCTGCAGCCATCGGCGCCGGGGACCTCAAAGAACGCCTTGCCTGGAACAGCCTTGCGCATTTGATGCAGGATTCCTGGTTCCGTCAGGACGATGAACTCCTGGGCTGCACTGGCTTCGGAACGCCGTAGCAGGGCGCTGGTGGAGCCGATGAAGTCGGCGTGGTCCAGGAGGTGCTGCTGGCACTCCGGATGGGCCAGCACCTCTGCCTTGGGGTGATCCAGTTTCAGTTGCAGCAGGCCCTGCTCGCTGAAGGTTTCGTGAACGATGCAGCTACCCGGCCAGAGGGTGAGTTCCCGGCCGCTCTGGCTCTGGACCCAGCGCCCCAGGTTTTGGTCCGGCGCAAACAGGATCGGTTGATCAGCGGGGAGCTGATTCACCAGATCGACGGCATTGCTGCTGGTGCAGATCAGGTCGCTCTGGGCTTTGACTGCAGCCGAACAGTTGATGTAGCTGACCACCAGGTGGTCGGGATGCTCGGCCCGAAACTGGGCGAAGCCATCGGCTGGGCAGGCATCCGCCAGGGTGCAGCCCGCCTCCAGATCCGGCAGCAGCACGGTCTTCTGGGGGCTGAGGATCTTCGCGACTTCGGCCATGAAGTGCACCCCGCAGAAGACGATCACCTCGGCATCGGTGGCCGCTGCCTTGCGGGAGAGCTCAAGCGAATCGCCAATGAAGTCGGCGATGTCCTGAATCTCTGGCTCTTGGTAGTAGTGGGCCAGGATCACGGCATTGCGTTGCCGTTTCAAGGCGGCAATGGCCTCCGGTAGATCCCGGTGAGCAGGGCAACCGGAGGCGGTGTTCTGGGCTGCCGCGAAAACCAAGGATCTGGCCCTAAGTGGTGCAGGATGGCGGAAGCCTAGGCACCGCTTGGCCCCCCTCCGCATTGCCATCGCCGGAGATTTGCATGGCCAATGGGACGGCCTGGATGAGGAGGTTCTGTCCCAGGTCAAACCGGACGCCCTGCTGGTCGTGGGCGACCTCAGCGACGGCCAGCAGGCCATCCCCAAGCGTCTCTCGCGCCTGGCCTTGCCCTTGGCCTGCATCCTTGGCAACCACGACACCGGCCGCGATGCCAGTGGCCGCACCCTTCAGGCGCAGTTGACGCTTCTGGGGGATCTGCACTGCGGCTGGGGCCTGCGGGAGTTGCAGCCCCCGGGGCTGGCTGTCGTGGGAGCCCGTCCGGCCAGTGCCGGAGGGGGGCATTACCTCAACCGCGCCGCCGAGGCGGTCTTTGGTCCGGTGGGCGTCGAGGAGTCTGCCGAGCGCATCACTGCAGCGGCATTGCGGGCTGATCCCTCGATCCCTCTGGTGGTTTTGGCCCATTCCGGTCCGACGGGTCTGGGTAGCGAGGCCTCCGATCCCTGCGGCCGCGATTGGAAGGCCCCGGCCTGTGATTGGGGCGATCAGGATTTAGCCCTGGCGATCGATCGCATTCGCCGCAGTCGTCCTCTGCCGTTGGTGGTGTTTGGCCACATGCATCACCGGCTGAAACGCGGTCAGGGGGAGCGTCAGAGCTTCTGCCGGGATCGATCCGGGACGGCCTATCTCAATACCGCGTTTGTCCCCCGCCACAGCGAGGACGCCCAGGGTCGTGCTCTGCGGCATTTCAGTTGGGTGGAGTTCCAGGGCGGCGTGCTGCAGGAGGTTTCCCATCGCTGGTTCAGCCATGCCGGCGCCCTGCTCTACCGCCAGACGCTCTATCGCGCGGAGGACGTTTAGACAGTGCTGATTTACGTCTGTATTAGCGGCCATGGCTTTGGCCATGGCTCCCGCGTCGCCTCTGTCTTGAGCGCCCTGCACCGGTTGCAGCCGTCCTGGCGGATCGTGCTCTCGACGCCCCTGCCGGCTCGATTTCTCGACTTGGCCTTTGAGGAGATTCCCTTTGAGCACCGCCCCTTGCGCTGGGATGTCGGAGTGATCCAGGCCGATGCCCTGGGGGCTGATCCAGACGCGACCTTGGCGGCACTGGAGGCCCTGGACGAGCGCTTGCCCCAACAGATTCAGCAGGAGCTGGCCTGGCTGAGTGAGCAGCCTGAACCGGTTGTGGTGCTGGCGGATGTCCCCCCCGATGCGGCCCGTTTGGCGAGGGCCCTCGCCGCCCCGTTGATCTGGATGGGCAATTTCGGCTGGGATGCCATCTACCGGCCCATGGGTGGTTCCTTTACGGCCCTGGCAGAGCGGGCCCTGGGGCTCTACCGCCAGGGAACGGCTTTGATTCGCTGCCCCCTGGCCATGGAGATGGACTGGGGGCTCCCCTCCCATGACGTCGGTCTCACCGCCGGTCGTCCGCGCCTGGATTCAGCAGCGGTGCGCGATCGACTGAATCTGCGCGCAGCCCCAGATCGGACCGTGCTGATGGGATTCGGTGGATTGGGCCTCCAGCTCAACCCTGGGCTGTTTGCCCGTTGGCCAGACCACCACTTTCTAGTGAGTGATCCCGGGCTGCACTGCGAGGCCAAGAACGTCAGCGTTCTCCCGCAGGATCTCCGCCCCCTGGAGGTGATGCCCCTCTGCTCGCGCGTGATCACGAAGCCCGGCTACAGCACCTTTTGTGAGGCAATGGCCCTGGGGCTTGGCATTCACCTGGTCCATCGCGAGGGCTTTGCGGAGGCCCAGGTCCTGGAAGAGGCCCTGCAACGGCATGCTCCCCATCGCCTGTTGAGCCGGGCGCAGTTGGAGAAAGGGGAGTGGCAGCTCGACCAGCCGTTGATCCCGGCCAGCGGATCCGGCTTGCCTCCCGATGGGGCCGATCAGGCGGCTCGGATCCTGATCGCCTTGGCTTCGGACTTGAGGTGCTGATCTGCTGAAACTTTCAGCCTTTTGTTCTTTTTGTCACCACAAACTGTGATTGAGAGTGATGCGAACACGGTCGCGCAGTTCTTGATGCTGGTGGACGGTTATTGCACTGGTATGAATGACTTGCCTGTTTGACGGTTTGATAGGCAAACTCTCTGCATCCAATTAATTAGTTGCCATACCTCGGCAGGAAATAGCTTTCCTGCCCCACGTAGACAGCTTGTTGATTCGGTGCGCAGGTCGTGCACCCTCCCGGGTGTCCCTTTTCCGTGCGCTGCTCTTTGCCTTTGTTGGTTTGACCACTCAGATCCCCTCGAAGTCGATTGCTCCTTCGAGCTCTGTCTGCTCAACCCTCGCCCTTCCTCTCTTCTCCCTGGCCGGCGTTGCCCTGGCTCTGGCTCCGCTGCCTGCCCTTGCCGATGCCGGCAAGCTCAAGCCCCAGGTCAGCGAGTCCAGTGACGTCAGCCTGTTGCCGGCCCTCCCTCCGGTGCCTCGGGCTCCTGCCATGCCCCGCTCAAGGCTGGCCATGCTGGATGGCAATGACGGCACGATCAGCCCTGGCGGTCCCTTCCGTTACGTCATCACGCCCGAGCGCCGTGCCCTGCTGAACACGATCCGTTTCGCCGAGGGCACCTGGGCCCGTGGTGAAGATCTCGGTTACCGCGTGATGTTTGGTGGCGGTCTGATGGGCGGACTGGAGCGCCATCCCAACCGCGTGATCTATTCCGGTCGCTACGCCAGCGCCGCTGCGGGTGCCTACCAGTTCATGCCCTTCACCTGGACGATGGCCAGTCAGAAGCTTGGTCTGGCCGGCTTTGGTCCCCACGTGCAGGATCAGGCGGCCCTGTTTCTGATCCAGCGCCGCGGGGCCCTGGCCTTAGCCGATCGTGGCGAGTTCACCCCCCAGTTGGCGGCGAAGTTGGCGCCGGAATGGGCCTCGTTTCCGACCCTGGCCGGATACAGCTATTACGGCCAACCGGTGAAGCGCTACACCGCCCTTAAGGCCTTTTACGAGCAGAGCCTCGCCCAGCTGAAAACCCTGGCGGAAGCTCCTCAGGAGCCCGTGGTTGAGCTCCCCACCTGTGAGCCGGTGCAGTCCCTGCGCTGCCGTCTTCAGGCCCTCGATCGCATCGGCCCCAAGCCCAAGAGCCTGGGGATCTAAGCCAGGGCTCCTCAGCTCTGGTCGCCTTCCTTCAGGCGGGTTTTACCGATCGTGTTTTGGGCGATCAGGTAAGCCACCGCAATCGCCCCGACAAAGCCCAGGGCGTTGCGCACCAGTGGAAGCAGATCAGAGGTGCGGGTGATGATCGGTGCGACGCCGAACACCCCGAACAGGATCACCCAGAGGGGGGAGAGCAGCAGCACCCAGGCCCATTCCACGCTGTGCTCCGGTTTGCGGGGGTAGGCCGCAAAACCAACGATCAAGCCCCCAAGGATCGAGGTGGCCAGCGTCAGCAGCCATTGCTCCTGCGGCAGGCCGGGCACCACCTGGCAGCCGCCAATTTCAAGGCAGCCCTTCACCGTGTGGAGTGAATCGAGGATCGCCGCATCCTGGCCGTGGTCGCGGACGTAGTACTGGTTGCCAAAGCGGGTTTGCAGCTCCACCCAGTAGGTGCGGGGCATCAGGGCAAACAGCGCATCACCCACGTTGAAGTTGAGCAGGTTGCCGCCGCGCTCATCAGCAATCAGCAGCAGGGAGCGCTCATCGAGGCCCCAGAAATCCTTGACCGCCAGGCCTGGGGTGCGGTCGTATTGCGTCAGGACCCGCAGCTTCCAGCCGCTGACGGCTTCGAAATCGTCGATTTCGGCTTCGAGTGCCGCCCGCTGGTTGTCGGTGAGGATCTTGGCCAGGTCGATCACCGGTGTGGGGTGATCGGGCAGCAGGTCCGGATTGTCGTAGGCCCAGGCTGGAGCGGCCCCCCAGCCCAGCAGCAGCACCAGGCCGAGGGCCAGGCCCACCAGCCAACCGCGAAGGGCTTGGGCTGCACGCGGCTCGAACATGGCACCTGCTTCAGTGGCGAGCATTCTCCCTGAGTCCTCCTCAGCGCCGTGAGTTCTGCACCTTCCTCTCTGCATTCAGCTCCGGTCTGGCTGGCAGAGCGACTGGCGGCAGCCGGGGGCTGGGTTCCCTTCAGGACCTACATGGACTGGGCTCTCCATGACCCCGTCCATGGCGCCTACGGGGCTGGGCGGCTGCGCGTCGGCCCAGCAGGGGATTTCGCCACCTCCCCGTCCCTTGGTCCTGATTTTGCAGAGCTGCTCTTGCCGCAGCTGTTGCAGTGGTTCCAGCAGCAGCCGGCCGAAGCCCCCTTAGCCCTGATCGAGACCGGGCCTGGGGAAGGCCACTTGGCCCTTCAGCTCGCGCAGGGGATTGCCCGGGAGGCGCCGGAGCTGGTGGTCCGATTGGAGTTGGTCCTGGTGGAGCCGAACCCCGGGATGGCAGAGCGTCAACGGGGCCTGTTGGCCGATGCACCGCTGCGCTGCCGCTGGCAGTCCTTTGCCGAGCTCCAAGCCAGCCCCCGCTCTGGCGTGATGCTTGCCCATGAGGTGCTGGATGCCCTGGCGGTGGAGCGGGTCATCTGGCACAACGAGCGCTGGTGCCTGCAGGGGGTGGCGCTGGAGACGGGCGCCGATGGTGCTGCTGTCCTGCGGCTTGCGGCTGGTCCAGCACTCGAGGACCCACTGCGTCAGGAGCTGGAGGCCCTGACCCCTGGGCCCCAGCGTCCGGACGGTTGGTGCACGGAGTTGCATGTCGGTTTGCGCCCCTGGCTTGAGCAGGCCGCCCAGTCCCTCAGCAGCGGTCAGTTGCTCGTGATCGACTACGCCCATGAGGCCTGGCGTTATTACGCAGCGCAGCGCAGCCGGGGCACATTGATGGCCTACCGCAACCAGCAGGCCAGTGATGACCCGCTGCTGGAGCCGGGCCAATGGGACCTCACGGCCCACCTTTGTTTAGAGACCTTGGAGCGCTCAGCGTTGGCGGCCGGTTGGACCCCCCTCGGTCAACGCCGTCAGGGCGAAGCCCTGTTGGCGCTGGGCTTGGCCCAGCGCCTGCATGCGCTGCAGCAGGGCGCACCATCGGAGTTGGCTGAACTGCTCAGTCGGCGTGAAGCACTGCTGCGTTTCGTGGATCCTGCGGCCTTGGGCGACTTCCGCTGGATGGCCTTTGCGCGTTCGCCAGGCTCAAGCCAGCAGCCGTACTTTCTGCAGGACCCGCCCTTGAGTTAGCGGCAGCGCTTCAGGGCCGCGAGCACCTGCTCGGGGCTCACGTCATCACGAATCTCCACGTGGCCCAGGCCCGTCGGCAGGACAAAGCGCACGCGGCCCTCGCGCACTTTTTTGTCCCCTTGGAGGCACTGCAGGACCGCCTCGGCATCAAGCTCGGGCCAGACCATGGGCAGCCCCGCCGCTTTGATCACGGCTCGCTGACGGCGCTGATCCTCCTCGCTCCAGAGCCCCAATTCCAGGCTGAGTTCCCCGGCGGCGACCATCCCGATCCCGACGGCCTCGCCATGGAGATAGGTGCCATAGCCGCAGAGGGCCTCGACCACATGGCCAAGGGTGTGGCCGTAGTTGAGGATCGCCCGCAGGCCGCCTTCGCGCTCATCGGCGGCCACCACCTTGGCTTTGGCGGCAGCGGAGCGCTCGAGCACGCTCTGCAGCAACGCGCTTGGAAGGGTGTCCATCGAGGCCAGGCGGTCCCCGGCTGCCTCCAGTTCGTTGAACAGCTCGGGGTCGCCGATGACGCCGTACTTGATCACTTCCGCCATGCCGGCGCGGAACTCACGCTCCGGCAGGGTGGCCAGGGTCTCGGGATCGATCAGCACCAAGCGCGGTTGGTGGAAGGCGCCGATCAGGTTCTTACCGCCGGGATGGTTGACCCCGGTTTTTCCGCCGATGGAGGCATCCACCATGGCCAGCAGGGTGGTGGGCACCTGCACGACCGCGATTCCCCTCAGCCAACTGGCCGCCGCAAAGCCGGCCATATCCCCCACCACACCACCGCCGAGGGCCACGATCAGGGAGCCGCGCTCGAGCTTGCGGGCAAAGGCGGCGTCGTGGATCAGCCCCACGGTGGCTGGCGTTTTTTGGTCTTCCCCGGCTTCGATCACCAGCTGGCTGGCGTTGAACCCGGCGGCCTCCAGGCTGGCCAGGGCTTGCGCCCCGTAGTGCTGATGGACCACGGGGTTGGTCACGATCAGCACCTTGGTGCCCGCCTTGATGCCTTGGCCCAGGATCTGTTCACCGAGGGTCGAGAGCGCTCCCCGGCCGATGACCACGGGATAGGGATTGGCGCTCAGCGCCACCTCGATGGTGCGGATCGCGGCGGCCGTGGCGCTCATGGAACAACGCTGCTGTCGCTTGAGGCTATCGGTCGCCTGCTGCCGTGAGCACCTCCAGCAGGGCCGTGCCATAGCGCTCACGCTTGGCGTTGCCGATGCCGCTGACGCCGGCGAGTTCGCTGAGGGAGGCGGGCCGCTGCGCCGCCAGCTCCACCAGGGTGCGGTCGTGGAACACCACATAGGGCGGTACGCCTTGCTCACGCGCCTGCTCGCGTCGCCAGCTCTTCAGGGCCGCCAGCAGCGGGTCATCCGCTGCCACTGCCGCATCGCTCGGGATGCTGCGGCGCCGTTGCTCCTTCGCTGGCGGCGGCAGGACCAGCTCCAGCTCCTGCTCGCCCCTGAGCAGTGGCTGCACCAGCTCGGGCGGACCGAAACACAGCCCCCCCTTGGCGTCCTCCGGGGAATGGAGGGCCCCAAGACTCACCAGCTGCCGCAGCAGGGCCCGCCACTGGCCCCGGTCCAGCTCCTTGCCGATCCCGTAAACGCTCAACTGGTCGTGCCCGAGCGAGCGGATGCGCTCGGTGTTGCCGCCCAGCAACACGTCCACGACATGGCCCGCGCCAAAGCGCTGCCCTGTCCGATAGACCGCTGAGAGCGCCTTCTGCGCCACGACGCGGCAGTCGCTGCGCTGCTGGGGCTCCAGGCAGCCATCACAGTTGTTGCAGGGCTCGAGAAGCTCTTCACCGAAATGGCGCAGCAGCACCTGACGCCGGCAGCCGCTGGCTTCGCTGTAGGCGATGAGGGCATCGAGCTTGCCGCGCTCGATGCGTTTCTGCTCCTCACTGGCGCCGGAGTCGTCGATGAAGCGGCGCAGCTGCGGGATGTCGCCTCCGCCGTGGGCCATCCAGGCCACCGCCGCTAGGCCATCGCGACCAGCCCGGCCGGTTTCTTGGTAGTAGGCCTCGAGACTTTTGGGCAGGTCCACGTGGGCCACAAAGCGCACGTCGGGTTTATCGATTCCCATCCCGAAGGCGATCGTGGCCACGACGACCACACCACTGCCGAGGCGGAAACGCTGCAAGGCCTCGCGCCGTGCTTCGGCATCCATGCCGGCGTGGTAGCCGATGGCATCAAATCCAGCGGCCTTGAGTTCTGCGGCGATGCGGTCCACCCGGCTGCGGGAGCGGGCGTAGACAATCCCCGATTCGCCGCGGTGCTCCGCCAGGAACTGCAGCAACTGCGCGTTACCGCTCTGTTTGTGGCGCAGGAGGTAGCGAATGTTGGGGCGATCGAAGCTGGCCAGAAACACCTCGCCCTCCTGCAGCTGCAGGCGCTCGCGGATGTCGAGCTGGGTGCGCGGGTCGGCGGTCGCGGTCAGGGCCAGCCGCGGCACCTGGGGAAAGCGCTGCGCGAGCTGATCGAGTTGGCGGTACTCGGGCCGGAAGTCATGCCCCCACTGCGAGACGCAATGGGCCTCATCGATGGCAAAGAGGGCCAGCGGCATGGACCCCAGTCGCTCCAGCAGATCACCGCTGAGCAGCCGCTCCGGTGAGACATAGAGCAGATCCAGTTGGCCGTCGCTGAGCTGACGCCAGACCCGTTGGCTCTCGCCGGCCTCGAGGCCGGAGTGCAGGGCGGCGGCTGCAATCCCGAGCTGCTGCAGCGCCTCCACCTGGTCCTGCATCAGGGCGATCAGTGGCGAGATCACCACCGCCAGCCCAGGGCTGCAGAGCGCGGGGACCTGATAACAGAGGGATTTGCCACCGCCGGTGGGCATCAGCACCAGACCCGATCCGCCGCCGATCACGTGGCGGACGATTGCTTCCTGTGGGCCGCGGAAGCTGGCGTAGCCAAACACCCGTTGCAGCACCTCCAGCGGATCGCGGCTGCTTGGACTGGGCATGGGGCGCCTGGCTGATCGGAAAAGATCCACCACAATGGCGCGATATGGCTGAGCGTTCCCTCCGCACCGGTGCCTCCTCCTCAACCGCCTGGGCTTTCCTGGCGCCGGCGTTGCTGCTGATCTCCCTGTCGGTGCTCATCCCAGCGGTGATGGCCCTGGTGATGAGCTTCACCCAGACCGGTCTCGATGTCAGTGAACCGCTGCGTTTTGTCGGGCTGGCCAACGTGCGCCGCCTGCTGGCGGACCCGATGTTCTTCAAGGTCCTGGGGACAACCCTGGCCTATTTGTTTGGTGTGGTCCCGCCGGTGGTGCTCGGTGCCCTTGCCCTGGCGGTGCTGGTGAACCGTCAGCTCCCAGGCATCCATTGGTTTCGCGCGGCCTTCTACACCCCGGTTCTGGTCTCGATCGTGGTGGCGGCCATCGCTTTCCGCTGGCTCTACGCCGAGAACGGTCTGATCAATGGCTGGCTCGGCAGCCTCCTGGGTCCTGGCTTTGAGCCAATTGGTTTCCTGACCAACCCACTCCTGGCGCTTCCAGCGGTGATGCTCGTGACCCTCTGGAAGGGCCTGGGCTACTACATGGTGATTTTTCTGGCCGGTCTCCAGGGGATCCCGGCTGACCTCTACGAAGCGGCGGAGCTCGACGGCAGTGAGGGTTGGCGCAAGCACCTCGACATCACCCTGCCCCTGCTGCGTCCCTACGTCACCTTGGTGGCGGTGATCTCAGCGATTGCGGCCACCAAGGTCTTTGAGGAGGTCTATTTGATGACCCAGGGGGGACCTGCCAACAGCACCAAGACCCTGGTCTATTACGTCTACGACCAGGCCTTTGCCGAGCTGGAGATCAGCTACGCCTGCACGGTCGGCCTGGCCCTGTTCGTCATTGTCCTGTTGCTCTCGCT
>NZ_JAFMFX010000030.1:0-20638 GCF_017855895.1 Vulcanococcus sp. CPBay_Sum15L08_68
CGGACTTGACGGTGAGCAGTTCCTGCAGGGTGTAGGCGGCGCCGTAGGCCTCGAGGGCCCAGACCTCCATCTCACCCAGACGCTGGCCGCCCTGCTGGGCCTTACCACCCAGGGGCTGCTGGGTGACCAGGGAGTAGGGACCCGTGGAGCGAGCGTGGATCTTGTCGTCCACCAGGTGAACCAGCTTGAGGATGTGGGCGTAACCCACGGTCACGGGCTGGTCAAAGGCCTCGCCGGTCCGGCCATCGATCAACTGGATCTTGCCGGGGTTGTCAGGGTTGTAGACCCAGTCCTTACCGGGCTGGGACTTGGCCGCCTCGAGATAGGCCTGAACGGTGTTCTTCGAGGTCTCAGGGCCGTGCATTTCGTCGAAGGGCACCACCTTGACGCGGCAATCCAGGTGGGATGCAGCCCAGCCCATCAAGCACTCGAAGACCTGTCCGACGTTCATCCGGCTCGGCACACCCAGGGGGTTGAGCACGATGTCGATCGGGGTGCCGTCGGGCAGATAGGGCATGTCCTCCAGGGGAAGGATGCGGCTGATGATGCCCTTGTTGCCGTGGCGGCCGGCCATCTTGTCGCCGACCTGGATCTTGCGGCGCTGGGCCACGTAGACCCGAACCACCATGTTTGCGCCGGGCGGCAGCTCATCGCCCTGCTCGCGGGTATAGATCCGGACGTCGACCACACGGCCACGCTCGGTGCTGGGAACGCGCAGGGAGTTGTCGCGGACATCGCGGGCCTTCTCACCGAAGATCGCGCGCAGCAGCTTCTCTTCCGGGGGCTGGTCCGACTCACCCTTGGGGGTCACCTTGCCGACCAGGATGTCGCCGCTTTCGACATAGGCACCAATGCGGATGATGCCCATCTCGTCCAGGTTGCCCAGGCTCTCCTCGGCAACGTTGGGGATCTCGCGGGTGATCTCCTCAGGTCCAAGCTTGGTCTGACGGGCTTCGATCTCGTACTTCTCGATGTGCACCGAGGTGTAGAGGTCGTCGCGCACCAGGCGCTCGGAAACGAGAATCGCGTCCTCGTAGTTGTAGCCCTCCCAAGGCATGTAGGCGATCAGAACGTTCTGACCCAGGGCGATTTCACCACCCTCACAGGCCGAACCGTTGGCCAGGACCTGACCGGCGATCACCTGATCGCCAAGTTTGACGATCGGACGATGGTTGAGGCAGGTGTCCTGGTTGGAGCGCTGGTACTTCTGGAGGTAGTGGGTGTGGTCGTTGCCCTCTTCATCGCGAATGACGATCGCGGTGGCATCGACAAAGCTGACCGTGCCGTTGACGGTGGTGATGGGGACCATGCCCGAGTCACGGGCGACCTGGGTCTCCAGACCGGTGCCGACCAGGGGACGCTCAGGGCGCAGCAGAGGCACAGCCTGACGTTGCATGTTCGAACCCATCAGGGCCCGGTTGGCGTCGTCGTGCTCGAGGAAGGGGATCAGCGAGGTTGCAACCGAGATCACCTGAACCGGTGAGAGCTGCACGTAGTCGACCTGCTCGGGGGGCACGGTCTCAAAGTCCTGGCGGTAGCGCACGGGAACCAGGTCGGCCTTGATCCGGCCATCGGCGTCGGTGGCGACGTCGCCAGGAGCCACACGGCACTCGTCCTCGAGATCCGCCGAGAGGTAGAGGGGGTCACCCTGCTTGAGGACGATGCCGTCCTCCACCTTCCAGAACGGGGTCTCGATGAAGCCGTACTCGTTCACCCGGGCGTGGGTGGCCAAGGAGCCAATCAGACCGGCATTCGGACCTTCAGGGGTCTCGATCGGGCAAATCCGGCCGTAGTGGGAAGGGTGGATGTCGCGCACGGCAAAGCCAGCGCGCTCGCGGGTCAGACCGCCTGGGCCCAGGGCGCTGATGCGGCGCTTGTGGGTGAGCTCAGCCAGGGGATTCGTCTGATCCATGAACTGGCTCAGCTGGCTGGAGCCGAAGAACTCCTTGATCGCCGCCACCAGGGGCTTGGGGTTCACCAGCTGGGCCGGGGTCAGACTCTCGGTCTCACCAACGGTCATCCGCTCTTTGATGATCCGCTCGAGGCGATTCAGACCAACGCGGACCTGGTTCTGCAGCAATTCGCCCACGGAGCGAACGCGGCGGTTACCGAGGTGGTCGATGTCATCGAGGGTGGCGCCACCCACATCGAGCTCAAGGTTGATCAGGTAATCGATCGTGCTGAGGACGTCCTCAGGGGTGAGGGTGCGCGTCGCATCGGGGATGGTCAGGCGCAGCTTCTTGTTGATCTTGTAGCGACCAACCCGGCCGAGGTCGTAGCGCTTGGGATCAAAGAAACGGCTGTGCAGCAGGGTCTGACCACCGCTCACCGAGGGGGGTTCACCCGGACGCAGCTTCTTGTAGAGCTCAAGCAGAGCCTGGTCTTCTGAAGCGATGCCTTCGTCGTTCGCCGCCTCGATGGACTTTTGGTAGTACTCGGGGTGGCGCAGCTTGTCGAGGACGTCGTTGTCGGACAGGCCGATGGCCCGCATCAACACGTGGGCGTTGATCTTGCGGGTCTTGTCGACGCGAACGTGCAGCAGGTCGTTCTTGTCGGTTTCAAACTTCAGCCAGGCGCCACGGTTGGGGATCAGGCTGGCGTTAAAGGTCTTACGGCCGTTCTTGTCCTGCTCGTCTTTGAAATAGACGCCGGGTGAACGCACGATCTGGTTCACGATCACGCGCTCGGCGCCGTTGATGATGAACGTGCCGCGCTCGGTCATCAGGGGCAGTTCCCCGATGAACACTTCCTGCTCCTTGATTTCGCCGGTCTCCTTGTTGACCAGGCGGCAGGTCACATACATCTGGGACGCGAAGGTCGCGTCACGGCGCTTGGCCTCTTCCACGTCGTGGCGAGGGCGCTTCAGGCGGTACTCGCTACCGATGAAGTGCAGCTCAAGCTTGCCGGTGTAGTCGGTGATCGGGGAGAAGCTCTCCAGCTCCTCGATCAGGCCCTTCTCCAGAAACCATTTGAAGCTCGCGCGCTGCACCTCCACCAGGTCGGGGAGGTAAGTGGCGGTCTTGGCGACCTGAATCGCGCTGCTCATGCGGTGAACCTGCAGGAACGGGTGAAACGGAACGGAGGGCCTGGACAGCAGTTTCAGAACCAGGCGGAGATCAAGACGAAGGGGGATGTCAGCGCGACATCACCACACAGACGACAGAGCCAGCCGTCCCTCTCGGGAGCGACTGGCCAGCTGGGGCGCCTATTCAGATCGCTTGAACACCGCAGGGAACGACAACTCGCACCGGAAAGACAACGCACCACTGGTCATGGGCTAACTCACCAGATCCCTGGCGAGCGCTTTCGGGCTGCAACGAGCACGGATAAATCACGACTCGCTGCCAGGCCAATGAAACATCATACATTGTGAAGAGCGGGTCCAAACAGTGCACAGGCGTTGCGGGTGCTCTGTAAGGCGACGGTCTGCAGCGGCTCCTGGCGCAGGACAGCCACTCGCTCCGCCACAGCCATCACATAGGAAGGCTCGTTGCGCTTGCCCCGTCGCGGCACGGGCGCCAAGAACGGGCAGTCGGTCTCCACGAGGTATCGATCCGCGGGAACCGCTTGGGCGCAGGCATGGGTGTCGGTGGCCTTCGGGAAGGTCACATTGCCGCTAAAGCTGATGTAGAGCCCCAACTCGAGGAACCCCTGCATTTCCTCGGGAGTGCCGCTCCAGCAGTGCATCACGCCCTTAGGGCAGGCACCCCGCTCAGCACGCTCGCGCAACTCGGCAAGCATCGGTTCAGCGGCATCGCGGCAGTGAATGATCACGGGCAGATCCAGCTCCACCGCCAGGTCCAACTGGGGCCGGAGCATCGCCAGCTGTTGCTCGAGATTGTTGTCGCGGAACAGATCCAAACCGAGCTCGCCGATCGCCACGACCCTGGGGTCAGCTTGAGCCGCCTCGCGCAACACCTGCTGCGTGTTGGAAGCCCAATGCTCCGGATCCAGAGGATGAACGCCAACGGAGTAGCGAAGCTCGGGGAAGCGATCGGCCAGCGCTCGAATCGCCGGAATCTCAGAAGGCTCCACACATGCGTGAAGGAGGCGCCCCACACCGGCATCACGCCAGCGTTGAGCAACCTCCTCCAAGTCTTCGTCGAAATTTCGAAAGACGATGTGGCAGTGGCTGTCAATCAAAGGAGCCGGAAGGCTCTCGAGAGCGACGGCAGCTGCCATGGATCCAAGGTTCACCTGGATCCAACCTAAAAAATCAGGCCTTCGCTGCGGGCTCGATGGCGCTCTTGACAGCAGCGCTCAGGCGAGATTTCTGGTGGGCACCGTTGTTGCGGTGCAGCACGCCGACCTTGACGGCCTTGTCGATCTTGCTGAAGGCAGCGCTCAGGCTCGACTGGACAGCCTGCTTGGCTGCATCGCCGGGCTCCTGGCTGTAGGCGGTGCAAGCGGCGAAGCAACGCTTCATCAGGGTGCGGACCGCAGACTTGTAGGTGCGGTTGTGCAGACGATTGCGCTCGGCAACCTCAATGCGTTTCTTCGACGACTTGTTATTGGCCACAGACGGAAAAGGCGCTGATTCGGCAGTCGACAAGCTTACCCCCTGGCTTGCGACCCTCCCCAAAGGCTGAGCAACTAGCTTGAACAATCACCGCCGCACCACGGTTTCGTGACCGCCAGCTCCCCTCCAAGCCGTGCCGAGTCGATCGCACCGCTGCAGATCGAGCTGCTGCGCGATGCCGAGCAGGCCGGTCAACGGCTCGAGGCCATCGCCGAGCGCACCGGTAGCGGCCAAAGCCGAGAGGTCGCCCAACGGGTTGAGGGAATCCTCGAGCAGGTGCAACAGCAGGGCGATGCCGCCCTCTTTGAACTGACCGAGCGTTTTGATGGGGTCCGCCCGGATCCTTTGCGCGTTCCCAAGGAGGAGATCGAAGCGGCCTGGGCCGCCACCTCCCCTGAGCTGCAGGAGGCCCTGGCCCTGGCCCACCGCCGGATCCTGGACTTCCACCAGCGCCAACTGCCCAACGACCTGGCCATCACCGGAGAGCACGGAGAGCGACTGGGCCGCCGCTGGCGCCCGGTGGAGCGGGCCGGTCTCTATGTCCCAGGGGGCCGCGCCAGCTACCCCAGCACCGTTTTGATGAATGCGGTGCCCGCCAAGGTTGCGGGGGTCAAGCGGGTGGTCATGGTGACCCCTCCCGGACCCGACGGCCGCATCAACAGCACCGTGCTGGCGGCAGCCCACCTAGCGGGAATCGATGAGATCTATCGGGTCGGAGGTGCCCAAGCCGTGGGAGCCCTGGCCTACGGCACGGAATCCATCCCCCGGGTGGATGTCATCAGCGGTCCAGGCAACCTCTATGTGACCCTGGCCAAAAAAGCGGTCTACGGCCGGGTCGCCATTGACTCACTAGCTGGCCCCAGTGAAGTGCTGGTGATCGCCGATGCCAGCGCCAACCCTGACCACGTCGCGGCCGATCTCCTGGCGCAGGCGGAGCACGACCCCCTCGCTGCAGCAATCCTTCTGACCACCAGCGAGGAACTGGCACGGGCCATCCCCGCCGCGATTGAGCAGCAACTGGAGGGACACCCCCGTGCCGCCATCACCCGTCAGGCCCTCAACGACTGGGGCTTGATCGTGGTCTGCTCAGACCTGGATGAGGCGGCACAGCTCAGTGATCGCTTTGCCCCCGAACACCTGGAACTGCAGGTGGAGCAGCCTGAGCCCCTGGCCGAACAGATCCAACAGGCCGGGGCGATCTTCATGGGGGCCTGGACCCCGGAGGCTGTTGGCGATTACCTGGCCGGCCCGAACCACACCCTGCCGACCTCGGGTACGGCCCGATTCGCCGGAGCGCTGTGCGTGGAGACCTTCATGCGCCACACCAGCTTGATTCAATTCAACCGGCAAGCCCTGGAGGCCACCGGCGCTGCCGTTGGCACCCTGGCTGACAGCGAGGGACTCCACAGCCACGCAGAGTCCGTTCGCCGGCGCCTGGCCTAAGCGCTCAGCGCTTGACCAGATCCCGGACGCCGGCAACGCCGTCGTTGATCTCGCCCACCAGCACCTGGTCGGTGATGTTCACGAACAGACCGTTCTCCAGGACGCCGGGGAGGTTGTTGATCTCCTTCTCCAGGCTGACGGGATCGCCGATGCCACCGCTGAACTTGACGTCCAGCACGAGGTTGCCCTGGTCCGTCACGACGGGACCAGCCTTTTTGACTGCCATACGGAGCTGGGCGTCACCCCCCATCTCCTTGAGCTGGCCCTGGACCTGACGCCAGGCACCGGGCATCACCTCCACGGGCAGCAGAAAGCCCAGGTTGAGGGTGTCCACGAGCTTGGTGGAATCCACCACCACCACGAAGCGCTTGGCACGAACCGCCACCAGCTTCTCCTGGACGTGGCAGGCGCCGCCGCCCTTGATCAACTGGAACGAAGGATCCACCTCATCGGCGCCATCGATGGCCAGATCGATCCGATCCACGGCATTCAGGCTCTGCAGCGGGATACCCAGCTCGGCAGCAAGCACCTCACCTTGGAAGGAGGTGGTCACCCCAACGATGTCCCGCAGCTCTCCGCTTTTGAGCTTGGCGCCGAGGGCCTGAATCATCAGGGCAGCGGTTGAACCGGAGCCCAAGCCCACCACCATTCCGCTCTGGATCTGCTCGGTGGCTGCAGCCGCCACCGCCTGTTTCATCTGGTCCTGCAGATCCGCCATCACGCCGTTTTCACTGGCCAGTGACCGTAGCTCAGGCCTCAGGAATGCGGCAGCGCCTCAGGCCGGATCGAGAGATCGATCTGTTCCTCGCCCCGCAACACGCGGATCGCCAGGACATCACCAACCTGGGAGGCCTCCACCAAACGCAGCAGCTCCCCGGGATCGCTGACCTCTTGATCCGCCGCCTGGACCACCAGATCTCCCCGGCGCAAGCCAGCCCGTTCGGCAGGGCTATCCGGGATCACCCGTTGCACCAGTGCCCCGTCCCGCTCGGGCAGTTGGAGCAGGGCATTGGGGTCAGCGTTGTTGTCGCGAGCCAGCCTCGGATTGAGGGGAACTAGCTGTAGGCCCAGGTAGGGGTGCACCACGGAGTCCCCTTGGCTCAGCTGGGCCGCAACACCCTTGGCCAGGTTGATCGGGATCGCGAAACCCAATCCGGCTCCCGGACCCGAACGCACCAGGGTGTTGATCCCAATCACCTCGCCGCTGGCATTAATTAGTGGGCCACCGGAATTGCCTGGATTGATCGCCGCATCGGTCTGAATCAATTCCAGACGCTTGTCCGAGAAGCCCAGGCTGGTGATGTTGCGGTGCAGGCTGCTGACGATGCCCAGGGTGACGGTGCGCTCCAAGCCATAGGGGGTCCCTAAGGCGATGGCCCAATCCCCCACCTCCAGGGCACTGGAGTCCCCCAGTGGCGCGGACTTCAACCCCTGGGTTTTGGCAATGCGCACCACCGCCAGATCGGTCACGGGATCGATTCCGAGCACCGAGCCCTCCAGCTCTTGACCACTGGCCAGCGTCACCTCAACCCGGTCAGCGCCATCCACGACGTGGGCGTTCGTGAGAACCATGCCTTGACCATCAATCACGATTCCGGATCCCTGCCCGCGCTCACGGCTATTGGGGATCTGATCGCCAAACATCTCCCGCAGGAGCGGGTCACTAAAGGAAGGGTCCAGACCAATCCGTGGGACGGTCCTCTCGGTGTCGATCCGCACGACCGCCGGCCCAACCCGTTTCACCGCCGCAGAGACAAAACTGTGGTTGGTGTTGCTTCCAAAGTCCGCCCAGGCTGGAGCCGCCGGGAACCAAGCGGCCAGCAACAACACCAGGGCCAGCAGAACGCGCACCAAGATCCGCAACACACCCAAGTGGACTGAAGGCTAGGCAGATTCCACGGGAGACCAACGCAGAAGGGTCGAGGCCACCTCGCCCGAGGGCTGCAAGGTCAGCCAACGCCCCCCCGGCCAGTCAGGCCGCCCCAAGGGACAGGGTTGAACAGCCGCAAAGGACGCCAACGACGAGGGACAGGCCCAAAGGGGTATGGGAGACCCAGCGCCGCTGCGGGGCAGTTCGCCCTGCCAATGCTGGTGGACATGGCCGAAGAGAACGGCTTTGAGGGCTGGGGCCCGCTGGAGGCAGCGAAGAAACGGGCCTGGATCCTGCAGAGCGATCGGATCCAAGCCTGAATCACCAATGGGCACCGGGGGATGGTGCAAAGCCAGCACCACGGGCTGATCGGCCAGCTCCAGCTGGCGCTCGAGCCAAGCCAGCTGCCTGGGGTCAAGGAAGCCAGCAACGGCGCCACTGCGGTGACTCGAGAGCAACAGCAGCGTCCAGTCGCCGAGGTCCAGGGCCGCCGGGGCAATCACAGCGCGACGTCCCAAGGCCGATCGCATCAGGGCCGGATGGTCGTGGTTGCCCGGGGTCAAGGCCAGGGGAACCTCCCTCAGGGGTTCAACGTCCTCCAGGACCTCCTGCAGGCGGCGATACCCGCCCCAGCTTTCGTCCTGGCAGAGGTCCCCTGTGATCAGCAGCAGATCCGGGGGCTGATCGATCTGGGACAGGGCCTGCCGCAGGCCGTGGCGCAAGGACGCCATGGAGGGACGACCTCGGCAGTGCCCCCGAGGGTCTGCCAGGAGGTGCGGATCACTCAACTGAAGGAGGCCAGGCACACCAACCGAGCAGATCAATGGCCCTAAGTTGCCCGTTCTTGACCGAGCTGGCATGGCCGCTATCCCCCCGGGCACCCGTCAACGCTGTGCTCTCTGCCAAGTGGAGATTCAGGGCTTAGTCGGCGGCCTGGATCAGGTGCACTTCAGCCAAGGCAAGCCCTCCACCCGCTCCAAGCTCTACGCCCGGGTTTGCCAGTTCCTGCGCACAGACGAACAAAAGTCGCAGTGCCTCAACCAGGACCCCAGCTTGCGGGGCGAGGCCCAACCTGGGGATGCCTACATGGAGCCACCTGCTGTCGATCTCGGCAGCATGGGGGCCTGACGCTCCAAGGCCGATCACGTACTGTTGTGTTGTGCCCGGCGGGCACCTCTGACTGAACAGCGCTGACTCCTCGGGAGCAGCTGGACAGCCAGACAGCAGATCACTGCAGGTGCCGGACGGGTCGCCCGTTCCCCTGTTCACGATCCAGGCTTTGCCGCATCCCCTGCACCCTGACCTCCAAACCCTGGCTAGCCAGGCGGCGGAGGGCGCTGGATTCCAGGTCTGCGGCCTTGAACTGCTCACCCATCGAATTCCGATGACGTTGCTGGTCCAGCTGCGTCTGGCCGATGGCGGAGACGTGAGCCTGGACAACTGCGCCAGCTTCAGCGGAGTGCTGGGCGACGCCATCGAGAACAGCGGGCTGCTGCAGGACCCCTATGTCCTGGAAGTCAGCAGTCCGGGCGTCAGCGAGCAGCTGAGCGACGACCGAGACTTCCGCAGCTTCCGCGGATTCCCGGTTTCGATCCGCTACCGCGACACCAAATCCGGGGGCGACAACGAGCGTGAGGGCCTCTTGCTCGAACGCGATGAGGAGAACGTTCTCCTCAACGTCCGGGGACGCACGGTTCGAATCCCGCGCCCCGATGTGATCAGCGTGAAGCTGGTGACTCCCAAAGAGGCCTAACCCCTCCTTTCCCCTCTCCAATCCCGCACCCAACCACCTGCCATGGCACTGGTCCTGCTCCCCGGTCTCTCCAACCTGATCGAGGACATCAGCGAAGAGAAAAAACTGCCCCCTGCGGTGGTGGAAGCGGCCCTGCGTGAAGCCCTGCTCAAGGGCTATGAGCGCTACCGCCGCACCCTTTATCTGGGGATTAGCGAGGACCCCTTCGAGGAGGACTACTTCTCCAACTTCGATGTCGCCCTGGATCTCGACGAAGAGGGCTACCGGGTACTGGCCTCCAAAATCATCGTTGAAGAGGTCGAGAGCGAAGACCACCAAATCTCACTGGCCGAAGTGATGCAGGTGGCGGAAGACGCCCAGGCCGGTGACACCGTGGTGCTGGACGTCACCCCCGAGAAGGAAGACTTCGGCCGCATGGCCGCCGCCACCACCAAACAGGTGCTGGCCCAGAAGCTGCGCGACCAGCAGCGCCGCATGATCCAGGAGGAGTTCGCCGACCTGGAAGATCCCGTCCTGACCGCTCGCGTGATTCGCTTCGAGCGACAGAGCGTGATCATGGCCGTCAGCAGCGGACTGGGTCGCCCCGAAGTGGAGGCCGAACTCCCCCGCCGCGACCAGCTGCCCAATGACAACTACCGGGCCAACGCCACCTTCAAGGTCTTCCTGAAGGAAGTCAGTGAGATTCCGCGCCGCGGACCTCAACTGTTTGTCAGCCGCGCCAACGCCGGTCTGGTCGTCTATCTCTTCGAGAACGAAGTGCCCGAGATCCAGGAGGGGTCGGTCCGCATCGTTGCCGTCGCCCGTGAGGCCAACCCCCCCTCCCGCTCGGTCGGTCCCCGCACCAAGGTGGCCGTGGACAGCGTGGAGCGCGAAGTGGACCCTGTCGGCGCCTGCATTGGCGCCCGCGGCTCTCGCATCCAGCAGGTCGTGAACGAACTGCGTGGCGAAAAAATCGATGTCATCCGCTGGTCCCATGACCCGGGCCAGTACATCGCCAACTCCCTGAGCCCCGCCCGCGTGGAAGCGGTTCGACTGGTGGATCCCGAAGGGCAGCATGCCCACGTCCTGGTGCCCCCCGATCAGCTCAGCCTGGCCATCGGCCGTGAGGGTCAGAACGTCCGTCTCGCCGCTCGCCTGACCGGCTGGAAGATCGACATCAAGAACAGCACCGAGTACGACCAGGCCTCTGAGGACGAGAAGGTCGCGGAACTGATCTCCATGCGCCAGGAAGAGGAAGCGCTTCAGGCGGAAGCTGAAGCCCGGATGGAGGCAGAACACGCCCTGCGTGCCGAGGAAGACGCCCGTCTGCGGGAGCTCTATCCCCTGCCCGAGGACGAAGAGGAGTACGGCGAGCAGGCCCAGTACGACGAAGCGGCCTACGAGCAAGAGCCTGTGGCTGAGGCTGAGGCCACCGACGCCGTGGCAACGGAAGACGCAGTCGAAGAGGCTGTCGAAGAGACGACCGACGAGGAAGGAGCCCGGTGAAGCAACAGCCCGTCCTCAGGCGTTGTGTGACCTGCCGTGCACTGCTGGATCGCCAGCACCTGCTACGGGTCATCCGCCTTGCCGAGGGCGGCATGGCTCTGGACCAAGGGATGGGCCGATCGGCCTATCTCTGTCCGACCGAGAGCTGTTTTGAGGAAGCCAAGCGCCGCAAACGTCTGCAGAAGGCACTCCGGTGCCAAGTGTCAGATTCCATCTACGCGGCCTTGGCGCAGCGCCTGAATGCCACCTCTTATCAGGCGCTGAGGCAAGATAAATAGTGGCCTCACTGTGGGTGATGGCCCGGTGGCACGTGTTGCCCCCGACCACTTGGAGCACTTGATGACCAGCAGCGGCAAAGTCAGGATTTACGAGCTGTCCAAGGACTTGGGCCTTGAGAACAAGGACGTGCTCGATGCCGCCGAGAAACTGTCGATCGCAGCGAAGAGCCATAGCAGCTCCATCAGCGATGACGAGGCAGCAAAAATCCGCAGCCTGATCAAAGGTGGCGGGAATGGCAGCAAGGCCGCTCCGACGGTGGACGAGCCCAAGAAAGCCATCCTCTCGGTCAAGAAGGCCGCTCCTGCCGCACCGGCAGCGCCTGCGAAACCCGCAGCGGCCAAACCGGTAGCGGCCAGCCCTGCTCCGGCGAAACCTGCTGCTGCGGCCCCTGCTCCTCGGCCCCAGCCCCAGGCAGCCAAGCCCGCCGCTCCGTCCGCTCCAGCTCGCCCGGCCGCACCATCCGCTCCCCCAGCCCGCCCTGCGGCAGCGGCCAAGCCCGCAGCCAAACCTGCGGCCAGTGCTCCCCCCAGCCGTCCAGCGGCCCCGTCAGCGCCTCCGGCTCGTCCCGCAGCGGCCAAGCCTGCCGCCAAACCCGCTGCCAGCGCTCCCCCCAGCCGTCCCGCAGCCCCGGCCCCGAGCCGACCTGCACCGGCAATCGTGTCCAAGACCCCGGCAGGAGCGGGAGCCCCCCCGGCCCGCAAGCCGGCGCCCCCTGTGTCGCGCCCTGCGGCAGGTAGCCCCCCCCAGCGTCCTGGCGCCCCCACGCGTCCCGCTGCAGGCGGTGGCCGCCCGCAGCTCGTTAGCCGTCCTCAGGGCGGCCAGGGCGGAGCCCGTCCTGCCACACCCTCCGGCCGCCCGGCCCTGAGCCAGCGGCCAGGGATGCCCACACGCCCCGGCGCACCCGCCCCCACGCGGGTGGGACAGGGCGGCAAGCCCGCCAAACCCGCCCGCCCTCAGGTGGAGCTGGTCGGCAAACCCATTCGCCGTGATGTCAGCGGTCCTGGTGGCGGCGGGAACCGCCCCGCGCCCCCGACCCGTCCCGGCATGCCTGGCATGCGCAAGCCGGTGGCCCCTGGCGAGCTCATGCAGCTCCAGAAACCTGGAGCAAGGCCCAGCGCACCGGCGCCTCGGCGTCCTGGCGGCGCCCCTGGCGCACCCGCCGGCGCCCCCGGAGCCCCTGGAGCAGGCGACGCCAACCGTCCTTCGGCCACTCCCCCGTCGGCACCACGCCGCCCGAATTTCCGTGCACCCCAGCCGCCCGGTGGCGGCCGTCCCCGCCGCCCCGATTGGGACGACAGCGCGCGTCTGGATGCACTGCGCAGCCGCTCACCCCAGAAGCAGCGCCAGCGCGTTCACATCATTGGCGAGAACGACGACTCGCTGGCCGCACAAACCGGCGGCTACGCCGGTGACACCGATGCGGTGGTGCTGCAGGCCTCCCTCGCCCGTCCGGCGAAACCCCGCAGCGCTGGCTCCGCTCAGCCGAAGCCAACCGTTGTGGCCCGCAAGCGCCGCAAGGAAACCGCCCGTCAGCGTCAGCGCCGCCGCGCGATGGAGCTGCGTGCCGCACGGGAAGCCAAGCAACAGCGGCCCGAAATGCTCATCGTTCCGGAGGGCAACCTCACGGTGCAGGAGCTGGCCGACAAGCTGGGCGTCGAGAGCTCCGAGATCATCAAGAGCCTCTTCTTCAAGGGCATCATCGCCACGGTGACCCAAACCCTCGATCTCTCAGCGATCGAGACGGTGTCCCAGGAATTCGGCGTTCCGGTGCTCGAGGACGACGTCGAGGAAGCGGCGGCCAAGACCGTCGAGATGATCGAAGAGAGCGATCTCGCTCACCTGATCCGGCGTCCACCTGTGGTCACGGTCATGGGCCACGTGGACCACGGCAAGACCAGCCTGCTGGACTCGATCCGCAAAACCCGGGTCACCGCTGGCGAAGCCGGTGGCATCACCCAGCACATCGGTGCCTACCAAGTCGAAGTTCCCCACGCCGGGGAGCAGCGGAAGATCACCTTCCTCGACACCCCTGGCCACGAAGCCTTCACCGCCATGCGGGCCCGTGGCACCAAGGTCACTGACGTGGCCGTGCTGGTGGTGGCCGCCGATGACGGCGTGCGTCCCCAGACCCTGGAGGCCATCAGCCACGCCCGCGCCGCCAAGGTGCCGATCGTGGTGGCGATCAACAAGATCGACAAAGAAGGTGCCTCCCCGGATCGCGTCAAACAGGAGCTGTCCTCCCACGAACTCGTGGCTGAGGACTGGGGCGGCAACACCGTGATGGTGCCGGTGAGTGCCATCAAGGGCGAGAACATCGAGAAGCTGCTGGAGATGATCCTGCTGGTCACCGAAGTGGAAGACCTGCAGGCCAACCCAGACCGGATGGCCCGGGGCACCGTCATCGAGGCACACCTCGACAAGGCGAAGGGCCCTGTGGCCACCCTGCTGATCCAGAACGGCACCCTGCGCACCGGCGACGTGCTGGCCGCTGGTCCGATCCTGGGCAAGGTGCGCGCCATGGTCGACGACAACGGCAAGCGCGTCAAAGAAGCCGGCCCCTCCTACGCCGTTGAGGCCCTGGGCTTCAGCGAAGTGCCGACGGCCGGCGACGAGTTCGAGGTCTACACCGACGAAAAAACGGCCCGTGCGGTGGTCGGCGACCGCGCCACCGAAGCCCGCGCAACCCGTCTGGCCCAACAGATGGCCTCCCGCCGGGTCTCTCTGGCCTCCATGTCGGGCCAGGCCAGCGAAGGGGAACTCAAGGAACTCAACCTCATCCTCAAGGCCGACGTTCAGGGTTCCGTCGAGGCAATCCTCGGGTCCTTGGAACAACTGCCTCAAGAGGAGGTTCAGGTCCGCGTGCTGCTCTCTGCACCGGGCGAAGTCACCGAAACCGACGTCGACCTGGCGGCGGCTTCCGGTGCTGTCATCGTCGGCTTCAACACCTCGATGGCGCCTGGCGCCAAGCGTGCTGCTGACGCCACGGGCGTGGATGTTCGTGACTACGACGTCATCTACAAACTGCTCGAGGACATCCAGATGGCCATGGAAGGCCTGCTGGAACCCGAACTGGTGGAAGAGCCCCTGGGCGAAACCGAGGTTCGGGCCGTCTTCACGATCGGCAAGAGCGCCGTGGCGGGTTGCTACGTCACCAGCGGCAAACTGCAGCGCAACTGCAAGGTCCGCGTCTGGCGCGGCAAGGAAAAGGTGTTCGAGGGCGACCTGGACTCCCTGCGCCGCGGCAAGGACGATGTCAAAGAAGTCGCCACCGGCTTCGAATGCGGCATCGGCTGTGATCGTTTTGCCAACTGGCAAGAGGGCGACCGGGTGGAATCCTTCAAACTGGTCACGCAGCGACGCACCCTCAGCAACTGACCGTGAATCCGGCAAGACGCGAACCGCTCCTGTGGCTCCAGCTACTGGGGCTCGCGGCCTTGCCGCTCGAAATCCTGTTGCTATTCCTGCTGTTTGCAGGGGCAGACCCGGGTCCCTTCCCCGGCTTTGAACGCTTACTGACCTGGGCGATCGGCGCCCTGGGAAGCGCGGTCCTCTTCTGGCGCCTTCCTCCCGACCTCTGGTCTGTGCTGATCCTGCAGGTGCCCCTGCGGGGTCGCCGACCAGAGCAGTTTCGTCTGAGTGCCCTTCAGACCGCCCTGCCTCTGAAGGTCGTCATTGCCCTGGGCGCAGCACTGCTCCTTCCTCTGACCTGGTGGGCAGACAGCCACGCCGGCATGGCCTGGGCCTGGTCCCCTCTCTCCAGCAGCCCCAGGCTGGTGGTTCTGCTGCTCTGCATCCCGGTGCTGGCGCTGATCCAATGGCAGTGGGCCCAAGTGATCCAGTCCCTCTGGATGCTCACCAGATCCGCTGGTCTGGTGGATCAGACCCTGCCCCTCACCCAAGTCCAGGCTGCTGAGCAGCGCCTCAACGCTGGGCTACCGCTCTTGCTTCTCGCGCCGTTGGCCTTTGCGGAACCTGCGGCTTCCGTCGAGCCGGAACCGAAGGTCACACCGCAAGACCAACAGGAAAAACCCGAAGCTATCGCTCCTGAACCCGAGCAGACCGACTCACCTACCGAGACAGAGCCCGTCGCCGCAGAAGCTTCTGAACCTGCTGCAGAGCCTTTGCAGGCGGACGCGGAGGTCGTTGAGGCAACCGACGAGGACCACGAGGCCAACGCTGAAGCCCTTGCCTCAGAAGACGTCGATGTGCCGCAAGCGGAAGCCTCAGACGCCGACGCCGAACGAGAAGCCGACGCAGAGCCCGAGGAGGAAGCGGTCGTTCACGAAGAGCCCTGTTCCGAAGAAACCGGCCCCGAAGAGACCACTGCCGAAGCACCCCAAGACACTGAGGAAGACCCTGCCAAACAGGACAGCGAAGACGCGTCAGTCGTCGACGCTGGGGGAGCGGTCGCGCCAGAGGAGAAGCCCGAAGAGGGCTAACGCCGAAACCTGAATCAGGAGGTCAGAGGACTGGACCACCTCTCCACCGGCCGAACGCATCGCCATCGTGGCCAGGCCAACGGCCGCAGAAGCAGTAAAGGCCAACCAGAGTCCTCGCCTGAGTCCACGCCAGGGGGTGCGAGCCTCCTGCAACAGACGAGCCCTGAGATCGGGATCCAGTGGGGGACGGGAGTCAGGCGGCATCCGCGCGTCTCAGGCTTCGAAGCCTGAATGCTAATTTCACTGGGCTGCCGGTGTAGCTCAGTGGTAGAGCAACTGATTCGTAATCAGTAGGTCGTCGGTTCAAGTCCGATCTCCGGCTTTTCAGGTCCTGACGCTCTCAAAAGAGATGGGACCCTGCAGTCACAGCAAGACATCTGAGCCCGCGGCTTTGAATTCGAGCCAAAGATGGCACCTGGCTCTAGCGATACTCGACCAGGGCAGCTGGTGGATGTTCAGCTTCTGAAAGTTCGCTGAGCATTTGAAAGTCGTCAAAGTCAAAACCAGGGGCGACCGCACACACCATCAGGCTCCAACGCCCTGAAGCCCGAGCGGCCTGCCAGACACCCGCTGGCACCACGACCGTTTCTGCTGAACCCGGCAGAAGACAGTGCTCCTGCAGCTGCCCATCCATCACCAACAGCAACGCCAAGGGATCCCCCGCTAGGCAGCACCAACTCTCATCGGCGTGGTTCACCCGATGCCAGCGACTGATCTCCCCGGGGCCCAACAGAAACAGGATCTGGGTCAGGGCGTCGCGCTGCACCCCATCGGCGCGGCGCACCTTGAGCGCGCTGCGGAAGGTCTCTCGATACCACCCCCCCTCGGGGTGAGGTTGAAGATCAAGGGCCGCAACGATCTCAGCCACGCTGTGGCGTTCTGGATCCCACGGACCGAGGTTGTCTTGCGTCATGCCTGCCATGCTTGGGCCAACGGCACGGAGGTGCGATCGATCGCAGCACGATGCAACGTCTGGTCGATGCGGCCCGGGCCGAAGCCGAACAGGGCTGGAGCGAAGGGGGAATTCCCATCGGTGCCGTCCTGGCCCAAGAGGATGGAACGATCGTCGCCCGTGGACACAACCAACGGGTCCAGAACGGGGATCCCACCAGCCATGGTGAAACCCAGTGCATCCGCAACGCCGGGCGGCGCCGCGACTGGCGTGAGCTGACCCTGGTCACCACCCTCTCTCCCTGTCCGATGTGCGCCGGAACGGCCGTTCTGCTGGGATTCCGGCGGGTGGTCATCGGAGAGCGCAAGACCTTTCAAGGGGCCGAGACCTGGCTCAAGGAGGCTGGAATCGAAGTCACCTGCCTGGACGATCCACGCTGCGAAGCGCTGATGCAAACCATGCAGCAGCAGAAGCCTGAGCTCTGGGCAGAAGACATCGGCTGCTGAACAGCGATGAACATCGTCCTGCTGAGGCCAGAAGACTGGATCGACGAGCAGCGCGTGCTGCTGAATGACGAGCGGGCGCGCCACATCCGCAATGTGCTCAAGTCGAGCGTGGGCGAGACCCTGCGGCTCGGGCTCATCGGAGGTGCCTGCGGTCAGGGGCTGATTGAGTCCCTGGACTCCAGTGGCGTGGTGCTCAGAACCGTCCTCAGCGAACCGCCACCCAAGCGCCATCCCTTCGATTTGGTGCTGGCCCTACCGAGACCCAAGATGCTGCGCCGGATCCTGCGGCAATGCGCCGAATTTGGGATCAGCCATCTGCACCTGATCAACAGTGCGCGGGTCGAGAAGAGCTACTGGCAAAGCCCGCTGCTGCAAGCCAGCAACGTCGAGGCCGCCCTGCTCGCGGGCATGGAGCGCTCCCGAGACACCATCGCCCCGCAGGTGCATCTGCACCAACGCTTCCGGCCCTTCATCGAAGACGAGCTCCCAGGGCTCTGCGCCGGACGGCTCTGCCTGATCACTGAGATGGGGGCCGAGGAGCCCTTGGCTCAGCACGCCGGCCAACCCGCTCTGGTGATGATCGGGCCCGAGGGCGGCTTTGTCCCTTTTGAGATCGAGCTCGCCCAGGCCCATGGTGCCCGCCCCGTCCATCTAGGGGAGCGGACCTTGAGCGTGGACACGGCCCTCAGCGCAACCCTGGCTCAGGGATCAGCTGTGTTTGCTCTCAGCTCGGGCCAAAGCCTCGGCGGGATCCCCCTGTAGATCCGCCTCCAGGAAGGCCGGCGTTTCCGGCAAGGCCAAGTGCACGTGGTTGTCCATGTGCACCTGCACCGTCAGATCCTTGGCCTGCACGTCGAGGATGTGACCGCCATGGTTGTGGTCATCGCTCAGCAGGTGCAGGTGATAGCCGGGCACATTGATCGTGCGGGCATAGCTGGGAGTCCAGAACCCCACCAGGCTTCCGCGCAGACCGCTCTGGCTGAACTCCGCCTGGTGACTGGTCGCGGTCACCAGGTCCGTGCCATGGGCGCTCTTGCAGGCCACGCGGTAGTGGATCCTCTCGAACGTGCCGGTAATGCGGATGGCGCAGAAGAGATTGTCGCTGCGCCTTAGGCCATCGAGCTGGGCGGTGAGGTCGTCCCAACTGCTGACGGACGGCAGCGTCGTCGTGCTGTCAGCCGCAAAGAAGGTCGTCGCCCAAAAGGGAGCCAGGGCCGTGTCCGGGGCGACATGCACCGACCCATCACTGCGGGCCTGCCAGCAGGTGCCATCGAGCATGATCCCCTCACCATCGAGGCCATCGAAGGTGCCCAGGCCGAAGTCTCCATGGCGCTTGATGTCCGCCACGCGCACGCAACCCTGATAGACCCCCTGCACCAGCGCTCCAGAGGTGGAGACCTGATAGATCGTGTGGTGGTCAAGATCCAGGGTTTCCGCCAGGGAGCGGCGAACCAGATGGCTGACGCTGTCGCCCGTGCGTTCAGCCAAGGCGTGCAGCGCGTCCCAGAGACCATCGCCAACGGAGACGTTCAGGTGGTGACCGCTCGCATGCTGCGTGCTCATCGGAACCTCAGTGGATGAACTGCTGGTGCACGTTCTGCATCAGCCGGATGTTCTCGGAGTAGTCCACCGGAACATTGATCAGAACCGGTACCGGCTGCTGCAGAGCCTCCCGCAGGACGGGTCCGAGGTCCTCGGCGTTCTGGATCGAGTAGCCCTTCGCGCCAAAGGCCTCGGCGAACTTGACGACGTCGTAGTCGCCAAGCTGGATCCCCGAGACCCGTCCGTAGTGGGCCTGCTCCTGGAACTCCACCATGTTGTAGGAGTGGCTGTTCCAAATCACGTGCACGAAGCGGCTGCCCATCCGCACCGCCGTCTCCAGCTCCGTCGCCGTGAACAAAAAGCCACCGTCCCCTGAGACGGAGACCACGGGACAGCCGGGGCGCACCATCCCAGCGGCAATGGCCCAGGGCAGGGCCACGCCCAGGGTCTGCTGACCATTGCTCACCAGCACCTGGCGGGCTCGCTCAGCCTGGGCATAGCGGTTCATCCAGATGTAGTGGGAGCCGACATCCAGGCAGAGCGTGGTGTCCTTGGTGATCACCGAACTGATCTCGTGCACCAGGCGCAACGGATGAACAGGAGCAGCCCCACCCATGGAGGCACCCTCGGCGGCCGTCGCCCGTAATTCAGCGGCGAGGGCCTGCTGCTGCTGACGGAAATCAGGGGCGATCGTCAGTGGCGGCAGGGTGGCCATGGCGATCAGGGTCTGCTGCAGATCCCCGATCAACTCCACCTGGGGCAGGAAGGCTTGGTCCTGGTCCGCAGCCTGGACATCGACATTGATCAGGGTGCGGGATTGATCGCTATTCCAAAGGCTGGGGTCGTATTCGACCGGATCAAAGCCGAGGCAGATGACCCCATCGGCAGCGCTCAGCAGGGCATCCGCCGGTTGGTTGCGGAAGAGTCCCAACCGCCCCACGTACTGCTCCGGCGCGACCCAGCGCCCGGGCCCTTGGAAGGTGGCGCAGTAGGGCAGTCCGCTGCGGCGCACATAGGCCTGGAGCGCTTCGCTGAGATCTGGATCTGAAGCCTGCATCCCCAGAAGGAGCAGGGGCCGCTCCAGGGTTGCCATCAACTCCGCGGCCCGGCTCAGGGCCTGGGGATGGCAGGGCCCCTGCAGGATCGGCTCACCCCAGCCCGCCGATGGGTCGGCCTCGATCTCAGCCAAGCCAACGTCCTTGGGCAGCCCCAGAAAGGCTGCCCCCGGCCGGCCCTGCTCAGCCGCCCGAATGGCATTGCCCAGGACCTCCGGTAGGTCGTGAATCGAGAGGGCGGACTGGGCAAAGCGCGTCACCGGCTGCATCAGGCCGATGGCATCCAGCGACTGATGGGTCTGCTTAAAGCGATCGTCCAGGGGCACCTCACCACCGATCGCCAACACGGGGTCGCCTTCGGTGGTCGCCGTTGCCAGGCCCGTCACCAGGTTGGTCACGCCAGGGCCGGAGGTGGCCAGGCAGACGCCGATGCGGCCGGTCAGGCGGCCAAAGGCTTGAGCCATGAATGCCGCGTTCTGCTCATGGCGGCAGAGCACCAGCTCGATGGGCGAATCCAGCAGGGCCGTGAAGACGCTGTCGACCTTGGCCCCGGGGATGCCAAACACATGGGTGACGCCATGGGCTTCCAGCGCCTTGACCAGAAACTGAGCACCCGTCAGAGCCTTGGACCGCGGCGCCGGCTCCACTGGGCGGCCTGGCGTTCTGCGGTTGGAGGTCTGCGGTGCGTGGGGATGGGAATGGCGTGCCGATGTCGTCATCCGACGGTCCGAAGGCTGATTCGCACACCATGACCACAACGCTGCACCACAGCCCCTGCGTTCGTTTTTTTTCGGGAATCTGCGCCCCCCCAACAAAAAGCCCCCTCTTGCGAGGGGGCTTCTGGTTCAACCGAGA